>NZ_JRFE01000024.1:300000-479896 GCF_000756305.1 Myxosarcina sp. GI1 | reverse complement strand
TAACCGTGTGCGGCTACGATGTTGTAGGTTTCTTCTTCTTGTCCGAATTTGTAACCGTAGTTCTGTGACTCGGTTTCGGTTGTTTCTCTTACCAAAGAAGAGGTTACCAAACTACCGTGCATGGCAGAGAATAATGCTCCACCGAATACGCCTGCTACACCTAACATGTGGAAGGGGTGCATCAGAATGTTGTGTTCGGCTTGGAACACGAACATGAAGTTAAACGTACCAGAAATACCTAATGGCATTCCGTCAGAAAAGCTTCCTTGTCCTAAAGGATAGATTAGGAATACTGCTGTGGCAGCCGATACTGGTGCAGAATATGCTACGCAGATCCAAGGACGCATTCCTAGTCTGTAGGATAGTTCCCACTGACGTCCTAAGTAGGAGAAGACTCCGATTAGGAAGTGGAAGACGATTAGCTGATAAGGTCCGCCGTTGTACAGCCACTCATCTAATGAGGCTGCTTCCCAGATGGGATAGAAGTGTAGTCCAATTGCGTTTGAGCTTGGTACTACTGCTCCCGATACGATATTGTTACCGTACAGTAATGAACCTGCTACTGGTTCTCTAATGCCGTCGATGTCTACAGGCGGTGCTGCGACGAAGGCGATTAGGAAACAGGTGGTTGCTGCTAGGAGTGTGGGGATCATTAGGACACCGAACCAACCGATATAAATGCGGTTGTTGGTGCTGGTTACCCACTGACAAAAGTTCTCCCAAGCACTGCGATTTTCGCGAGTTCTTAGTGTAGTTGTCATATTGTGTGAATTATTGCGTTATGTATTAAATTTTCAAGGTTCTGTAGATGGGAAACGAGATAAAAATAATTTGTTTGACCTCATCCACATTTACATACTAACTAACTTTTCAGTCTTTGTCAAGTTTTGTAACGAATATTAGACCCTAATCTATCAATGGTTGTAATAGCGATCGTAAACGATTCTAAAAAAATTCTATTCTTTATTGTTGGTTCCCTTTAGCTAAAAGATAATCTTTCAAATTAAATAGAATTACTGTAACTGTACGTTTTTTAGTTTTTTAGAAATATTCTTTGCTCTAAGTCTTGTTCAATGAGTTTTCTGGCTCTTGATTTACTTGAGCTAAACGGCTAGCAGCTATAGACTTTGCTTCAACAAAAATATTTTTAATTTCTGGATGCTTACTTTTAATTTGTTTTTCTAGCCGTTCTACTACAATCGCTAGCTGCTCGGTAGAAAGTTTTTTGGTAAATTGAATTTCTAAATTTAGTAAAATCTCTTCTGGACCAAAATGCAGCGTCAAAACTTTTAAAACATTTCGTACGGCAGGATCGGCTTTAGTCAAACTACGAATGTCTGCTACAGTTTTAGCGTCAGCACCTTCGCCAATTAACAATCCTTTACTTTCATATGCTAGTAAAATTGCTACACCTGCCAGAATAATACCAATAGCGATCGAGGCAACACCATCTAAATAGACATTGTTTAATAAATGACCAGACAACACTCCCAAAAAAGCTACAATCAAACCTACTAAAGCAGCAGAATCTTCAAATAAAATGGTAAATATAGTCGGATCTTTGCTAGCACGAACTGCCGTCCAAATATCTTCATCTCCTTTTTTAGCCAAAAATTCTTGCAGTGCAACATTCCAAGAATAGCCTTCAAAGACAAAAGCAAAACCTAAAACTACATAGTTCCAAAAGGGATCTGTAAGAGGTTCGGGAGCGAGTAAATGGTTGACTCCTTCATAAATTGACATTCCTCCGCCAACGGCAAAAATAAATAAGGCTACAACTAAAGTCCAAAAATACAGTTCTTGTCCGTAGCCAAAAGGATGAGTATCATCAGGTGGTTTTTTACTCAGACGCAAACCTAACAGCAACAGTAATTCGTTGCCAGTATCCACTATTGAATGAATGCCTTCAGAAAGCATTGCCGAACTGCCAGTAATAAATGCCGCGATAAATTTAATAATGGCAATGCCAAAGTTAGCAGTAATTGCCGCGTAAATAGTTTTTTTAGCTGAAGTGGATGACATAGATTTGTTTGCAAGTTGGAAGTTGTTTTTTATAGAGTAAACATACTTTTACTCAACTAAATGTAAAACGTGACCGTCTAAATCGGCGATCGCCAGACCTTTAGTAAACCCTAACTCGTCGCTGGGAAGTTTTACGACTCCAGGAGAAATGAAGCGAACCGATCGCTCTCTTAATTTGCTGGCGATCGCTTCTAAGTCAGACACTTTCATAGTTGTATGATAGTGCCAGAGATCGTTGGCGCAACTGTCACAAGGCATTGGTTTACCATTGGTAGGAGCGATATATTCTAACACTTCGAATCCGTTGCCGTTGTTTGCTTTAAGACTGTTGATGCTAATTTTGACTCCAAACACGCCGCTAAGGTGCTCGTGTTCGGTACCGTAATTTTGAGCTTGCTGCATCAACTCCAAGCCTATAAGCTCGCAGTAAAATTTTATACTTGCTGCTGCATTGGCAACCACCACTGCTGTATGGTCGATACCTAAAAATAACTTACTTTGGTCTTTTTGCTGCCATTTTTCCTCAATTTTGTCTGAGGGAAATTGAATCAATTCTAAATTATGCCCGTCGGGATCTTGAAAATAAAAGGCTTTGACTCCACCGACATCGGGGTTCCAATCGGGTAGCTGCTGGGGAGCGGTTGAAACGTGTTGAAATTTGTATTTACGCAGATGTTGATAGGCTTTATCCATATCGCTGACTACGATCGCAATGTGTTGAAAGGAGCGGTCGTTGCTGCGAAAATCTGCTGGAATTTTTCTGCCTTTGGGAGTTAAATATTCAGTCAAAGAAATAACTTCATTGCCCAACTGCATTTTTACGACACGCATTCTCAAGCCAAATAATCCAAATAATCTTTCCCATTGCGTACCGTAAAGTTCGATATCAGATAGCTTTTCAAAAGATAATACCTGAGAATAAAAGGCGATCGCACGCTCCATTTCGGAGACGGTCATGTCAATATATTTAATATCGGGCATTTTGCTTAAACTTGAATTAACAGTACATTTTACAGACAAATATTATTAAATTAAGATTTTAAGGCGCGATCGCACCTCTAGCTAAAGAAAGGTCTTATAGTAGTATGTTCGATGGTTATACCCAGAAAACTGTTGGTTTTTAAGTAAAAAGTAGAAAGTAGAAAGTAAAAAGTAGAAGGTAAATTTATCATTGTGTCCTCGTCCTAGCATTAATCCGTAAAGCTACAAATAACCATTACTTGTTATGGATCGAAGAGCAGCAAAGCAAATAGCACGAAACTATCTTAATTCCCAAGCGCGAGATAAAGACTATGAGGCGGTTATTTTAGATGAAAATACCCTCGAACGCGATCGCTTATATGTTTTCTTTTATCAATCCAGGAAATATTTAGAGACTAATGACATTAATTATTCTCTAGTTGGGAATGCACCAATATTAATAGAAAAAGAAACGGGTCGCGTAGTTGTAACAGGAACGGCTCGTGATATTAAATACTACCTGGAAAATTACGATAAATATGGCACAATTCACCCACCTGAAGGAAAGTAAGTAAATAATTAAATTTTAAATAACCCAGCAATAAGCTAAAGTTTTGCCAATAAAATAACCTGAGATAAAAGCTTATAGCTCATAGCTTACAACTACCTTAATCTATTAACTTTCTTAACCCGAACTGAAGTTAAATTAATGATTTTCTTGAAAAGCTGCATACTGTTCGGAGTTAATGCGACCAGACTCATAGAGAGTGTTAGTAATTTCCGAGATACCCAATACAGAATGAGCGCGATAACCATTTTGAGCTAGTTTGGCTTTTACTCCGCCTTCATGGTCGATAAAAACCACGATATCCTCTATTTCCAAACCTGCCGATTTAAGTTTTTCTGCTCCTTCCATTACGCTATTGCCGCTAATTAAAATATCATCGACTACTACTACTTTTTCTCCTGGATTAAACTCTCCTTCAATCAAACGGCGCGTACCGTGTGCCTTGACTTCTTTACGGGGAAAAATCATCGGACGATGTAGATTTAGAGCCAAACCAGTAGCAGTTGGTAAAGCACCATAAGGAATACCTGCAATGCGATCGAAGCTAAGATCTTTAAGGATATTGGCATAAGCTTCGAGTACCTGATTAAATATTCGCGGATTGGAAATTATTTTTCTCAAATCTATATAATAAGAAAACGTCGCACCAGAAGCCTGCACGTATTCGCCGAATAACAGGCAGCCAATATCGAATAGCTGTAGAATTAAATCTTGATAGGGATGCTGATTTAAAAGACAGACGTTAGATGTCCAGAGTTCGCAGCTATCTCCTTGAAAAATAACTTGCTCTCGAACGTTATTTATTTCTATATTTAAATCTAAAACTCTTTGACTTAAATTTTGGCTCGATAAAAAGTCTTGCGGTACGGGAATTAATAAACCTTCTCCATTTGAATTTAAACCAGCAGTAAGAATTGCTGCTAAATTATCTTTGGCACTCCAAAGACTTCTAATTAAAATTAATCTTTCTGAAGCGATCTCACGAATCTGGGTTAGTGTATCGGTATCGGTCGTACCTACTTCTAAACACAACTGTTGTGAAGTAGCCCAGGCTTGAGTTTCTTTGACTAAGTGGAGATAAAAAAGTCCGTCTTGAGTGGGATACTCTTGTATGGCTTCTGCGCCAGGGTTGGAAGTATGGCAGAGTATAAAAACTGCTTTGTCTGAATAAACTAGAAAGGGTGCTGCATGATCTTGTCCTGCAAAGGGAGTTAGAGTAACCGCATCTACCTGCCACTGTTTGAAAATAGTGCTGGCAAACACCGTACTGGTATTAATGTCTCCGTGTTTAGCATCTAAAATTACTGGTATTTCTGCGGGAATAGCAGCCAGTACATGCTCTAGTAAAATTGCTCCTTCTACTCCTAATGCCTGATAGAAGCCAAGGGTGGGTTTGTAAGCACAGACGCGATCGCTAGTTTCGCTAATGACCCATTTTAACCAGGCTTCCAAGCGATCGATTAAATCTTTCTTAGCTTCTGTATCCCGATCGGGCATCATTTCAAGATTGGGATCTAGTCCTACAACTAACAAACTATTATTAGCTGCGATCGCATTATTGAGCTTATCGACAAAATTCATGTTTATTTGTTACTCGGACATAATTAGTATATATAGCAATTCTCAGTCGAGTAAGCTACACTTCGTTCGAGTCAGATACTTTGATTAATTTCTCGTATTTAAGTATCAAGTATAGAACTAGCTAGGCGATCGCCCAAAATTTAATAGTAGGCAATAGTTTGCCAGTAACGATCGCGATCGGTTATCAAGGAAATTAAATATAACTTGATTATGTTTAAGTCCTGGGTTCGCTTTTGTTTGACCATTATCTTCGTCTGCTTTCTAATAGTTGGTTGGCAAGCTAAAATTTGGGGACAGATATCTCTATCTGAGGCGAATAACCGCAACAATTTACCTCCTTTAGAGGTCATAAGATACGGCAGTATTGAAGTAACCTGGGTCAAATCTCCTCTCAATAAACAAGAACTATTTCAAATTGCCGCTCCTACAGTAATCGATCGCGGTAATCTCGAACCAAATAGCCTTCCTGTAGAGATTCGAGCCAGAAACATCGAGGCACTGCTTTGGCTGACAGTTAGAAGAATCAAAGGTGATATAGTCACTAAAATATTTCGTCCCGAACTAGCACAAAAAACATCTGTTTCGGCGCAAGTAATTACTTCTACCCTAAACAATCGTTATATAGTTCAAATTAAATACGGTGAAAATTCTCGTCCTCTGACTATTGCTACAGTGACTCAAACAGATGTCGATTTTTACAGTCAAAACCCCGAACAAATTGTTAAAGAATGGCGAGATATTCTACAGCAAAAGATTAGTGAGATTGAATATTTGTATTCTGCTGAAGTTATTCGTCATCGCCTCAAACAGGCGATCGCGATTCTACTGCTGATTATCTTCACTAGTACTGTATTAAGCTCGATCTATTGGTGGCTCGGTCGCCGACAGACTAAGTTACAGTTGCAATATGAAGCAGGAATAGAAGCTTCTAAATCGGCAACGGTAAAAATACAGACAGAAATTGCTCACGATACTAGCTCAAAGGAAACTATAACCTCTACTGCCAATGAAATTAACGGGCTAAATATTTTTGGTCGGCAAACTTATTTGCAGCAAAGTTTGGGTATTTATAGATCCCTGCGTTGGCTATCAGTCTGGCTATTTATTTTGACTTGGTATGGGGGGGTTTATGCCATTACTACTCGGTTACCGATCTTGATGCGCTGGAGCGAAACTATTCTGTCCCAACCATTGGAGTTACTGGCAATTTGGTTTTCAGTCAGCTTATTACTAGAGATTAGTAAAACTTTTATTCGACGCTCGATCGATGCTTGGAAAGATAATCCCTATCTATCCTTTGGAGAATCACAGCGCAAATCGCTGCGTTTGACAACTATTGCTACAGCTTTGAAAGGGTTTATGACCTTTGTTTATGTCACTTTAGGAATTGTTTTAACTTTGGCATTGTTTAATATTTCTGCCAGTTCGATTTTGGCAGGAGGTGCTGTAATCGGTTTGGCTATTTCTTTTGGGACGCAAAACTTAGTAAAAGATGTGGTTAATGGCTGCTTGATTTTATTAGAAGATCGCTTTGCCGTAGGAGATGTAATTATTATTAATGGCATGGATGGTTTTGTCGAAGAATTTAATCTTCGTTTAACCCAACTGCGTAATTCTGAAGGACAGCTAATTACAATTCCCAATAGTGCGATCGCTGAAGTGAGAAATTTAACCCGTCTTTGGTCGCGAGTTGATTTTACTATCGAAGTGGCATACGAAAACGATCCCGATCTAGTTTTAAAAATTCTAGAAGCAATAGCGCGAGAAATGTACCAAAATCCCGAATGGCAAGATAAAATTCTCGAATCTCCCGAAATTTTGGGTATAGAAAGCCTGTCTCATACAGGAATGAAAGTTAGAGTTTGGTTTAAGACTGTGCCTCTGCAACAGTGGCTGGTTGGTCGAGAGTATCGTCTGCGAGTTCGTCGAGCTTTTGAAAAACACGATATTGTAATTGGTAGACCGCAGTGGGTCAACTACGGCGCACCTCTTGGCGAACGAGACAATTTATCGGGTAGCGAGTAGGGGACGTTCCTTGTAAAGTCATCTACTTACTAGTAATTAGCTTTTGTTCGCTCTCGATTAAAACTACCAACGATGAAAATATTCAAACTAGTATTAGCGATCGCCCTGGCTAGCTACGGGATTGCTATATTTAAACCTCAATCGGTAAGCGCAGCTAATAAAATTACTTTTTCCCTGTCTATTTTAGGAGAATTTCAGGTTTCAATAGACGATCTGGCAGTTTTTGCCCGAAAAGGAACGATTACACCAGAGTTTGCTTATTATACCGACCGTTTAGATCGCAAAACCGTTCGGCGGTTACGCCAAATTTTGCAAACAAATTTTGCTGTCGATCCTGTAACTGTTTATCGATTAACTAATATGCCTATGGGTGAAGACTTTCTCAGACGGTTGGGAAGCATAATTTATACTCATCCCCAGGAAAACGGTATTTTTGCCATTCGCTCTGCTTTAATCTTAGCTGCTTCAGAACCTGAAGGCTTGACAACAATTAATTTTTTACGGCATTTTCCCACAGAAGAAATGCAGCTAAACACTGAGATAATTTTTTCTCTAATCAAAGAAACAGAAAACTTTTTTCAGTACAAAGATGCAATTTTAAAAGCGATCGCCAAACAGGCAAAAACGGAAATAACATCTCAAAAAAAGCTAAATTTCAACAATTTACCAGATTTACTTCAGCCAGGAAAATACCAAGTCAGGCAGCGCGAAATAAATTTTTCGGTTGACGATCTGCGTCAAACTGCTACTGGTTTTGCTGGTGCTTACGATCTAAATGCAGATATTTATCTACCAATAGGATTAAAGCAGGCTGCACCCTTAGCGATTATAGCTCACGGTTTGGGTTCCGAGCGTTCTGATTTTGCCTATCTAGCCAAACATTTAGCATCTTACGGTTATATAGTTGTCATTCCCGAACACAGCGGTAGTAGCGGCAAGTATAAAGAAGCATACTTACAAGGTGAAGTAGGGGTAGATATTAGTCCCATTGAATTTTATAGTCGTCCGCGAGATATAACTCATCTACTGAATAAACTGGAACAATCTGCCGACTTCCAACGACGGATCGACTGGCAGCAAATTGGAATTATCGGACATTCTTTCGGTGGCACTACTGCTCTACTAACGGCTGGCGCACCGCTTAATTTAGCTAGACTACACAAGATTTGTCAGCAGGAACGTTTTACTCTTAATATTTCTCTATTCTTGCAGTGTCGCGCCAGTAATTTACCGCCAGGAAACTACAATTTACAAGATTCTCGAATAAAAGCCGCGATCGCTCTCAATCCCGTAACTAGCTCGGTATTGGGACCAGAAAGTATTCAACGCATCAATATTCCCACTTTGTTTATAGGCGGAACGAAAGATTTTGTCTCGCCATTTGTTGAAGAACAGGCACATCCTTTTTTATGGTTGACAACTGCCGATAAATATTTGGCAACTATAGTCAATGGCAGTCATTTTTCTACTATTAACGAAGAAAATATTGCAGGAATTAACGATTTTTTGAAAGGTTTTCGTCCCGATTTAGGTAGAAAGTATCTCAAGGCTTTAAGTCTGGCTTTTTTTGAAGCTCATGTTCGCCAAGTTTTCCAAGCTCGATCTTATCTTACCGCCGCATATGCTAAGAAAATTAGTAATCGAGAGTTGCCACTGTATTTGATTCAATCTCTAACTCCAGAACAAATAGCATCTGCCTACGGTAAAACTCCTCCAACATCACCCATACCTCAACCTTTAGCAACGGTAGAACCTTTACAAAATCGCGACGTTTTAGCAGAAATTGCCCGAACGGGCATGCTTAAAGTTGCTATGAGAACTGACGCTGCTCCTTTTGGCTATATCGAGCGCGATCGCTGGGCTGGTTATTGTGCCGATTTAGCTACTGCCTTTGGCGATCGCCTGAGCCAAGAACTGAACACAGCTAAACCCATCAAAGTAATTAAAGTACCATCTTCTTTAGCCAATAGATTTGAACTGGTAAAACAAGAGACAGTTCATTTAGAATGCGGTCCTAATTCTATAGTTAACAATAAAGAAGTAGTTTTCTCCGATCCTTTCTTTAGTAGTGGAACCCGTTTTTTAGTCAATGGCAATAACGCAACTAAACTCGATCTTGAAAATCCGCTTGAGGGTATTAAGCTTGGTGTTTTACAAGGGACTACTACCCAAAAGTTTGTAGAACGAAATTATCCCGATGCAGAAATATTTACTTATGAAAGTAATGATGGCAGAAGCAAAGGAATTCAAGCCGTCAAAAATGGCGATATAGACGCTTTTGTTAGCGATATAGTTTTACTGACAGGCGAAATAGACCGCCAGGGTTTGAAGAGAAACAACTATCAAACCATACCCGAATATCCTCTTACCTGCGAGTATTATGGACTAATCTTACCTGCTGGTGACGAGCGCTGGCGTTACTGGGTTAATACTTTTATCCGCGATCGCGCTACCAAAGAACAAGTTTTCGACCGTTGGTTGGGGGACTATTACAATCGAGCTATTGCCGATCTAGATTATTGCCAAAATCGGCGGTAGCGATCGCTCGAACAGCCACAATTAATTACTTAAAATGTATAGCCAGCCAGATACAAGCAGGATAAGCACTCGTATACTCTACACGATGTTTTTGATGAGCGGGAATATATAAGTAGTCACCGCGATCGAGGTTAAAACATAAATCATTTTGAAAGCTTATCTTAGCTTCTCCTTGAATTAAAATTACCCACTCGTCTCGCTCTTGGTCGTACCATTCTCCTGGTAGAGTAGTCTGTCCCGTAGAAACAATTCTTTCAATTAAAATATTTTTGTTATTAAATAAAGTCTGAAATAGTTCTTCTGGTGGTAATTGTGTCGGTAGATCGAAAATATTTGCCATGTAATTGAGCTGCAATAATTTTTTTGTTGTATTGCTTTAATATTGCGATCGCTATTGTCTATTATGATGTGAATAATGTAGTTTTAATGATACTTCTAATATCTCTATTAGGTTTACTTTTATTACTTTTGCTAAATTCTGTTTTTCTATGATACGATACGTTGTTCTAACTCGATAAAATGTTCGGGATATTCAACTACTTTTCTACTTACTAAATCGATCGTACCGCGATTGGGAAAGTATTTATATCTTGCTACAAGTGTTTGCAGTTCGTGTACGAGCATACCTTCTGTGACCTTCAGCCTAATAAACAACACACAGGCTATTATTGCCAGTAAACTATTGCATACACAAAGCAAATCGAAGTCGGGAGCAAAAACTTTAATGCTTATATTGTATTGATAATTTTCAAAGTCAAGATCGCCATCGTTTTCAAAACCAAAGCTATCGCCAAAATAAAAATTTGCTCCCATAAACCTACAAAACATATAATCTTTTTTATCTTTGGGAGATTTTAGATTACAGCCTAAGATTGAATTAATATCTTGAGCTAATTCTGATATTGACTTTGGATGATTAAAAAAATAGTGAAAGGTTACACTCATTAATTGCTTTTATCCAATTAACAAACCAACGGGGAAGTTATTTAAAATATCTCCAACTAAAGGATTTTCTTTACTTATTGACTGTCCGTCGATCGCGTTATACCAATTTTTATAAGATAGATTGATACTGGTATCTTCCCAAACATCTACACCAAGGGGAAGCTGTTCTGGTTTAATTACGCTGGTTAAAAAGCGCGGTGCAACTGCAATAATAGTTCTTCCTTCATGATTTCTGGCAAAAGCAATAATATGATTGCGATATTTACCCGTAACTTCTAAAGGTACATAGTTGCCATTTTGAAAAATTTCTGAATGTTCTTTTCTAGTTTGTAATAGTTGGTAGGTAAGAAACAGCTTGATTTTGCCATCAGCTTTAGTTGCAATTAATTTTTGACATAAGTCTAGAATATTTTTATCTTTTTGCTGTTTAATTTCAGCTAATAGATCGGATCGTTGTTGATAGTTTACAGGACGACGATTATCGGGATCGACTAAGCTTAATTCCCATAATTCTGCACCTTGATACAGATCGGGGACACCAGGAGCGGTATTTTTAACTAATACTTGAGAAAGGGAATTGTAAATTCCATATTCGGCAATTTTTTCTTGAAATGGTAAAAACTTATCCCAGAAGTTTTTAGACTTGCTGCGGTCTAAAACGCGATCGATAAAATTAAAAAATGCCTGTTCGTATTCTTCATCGGGACGCAACCAAGCCGTATGTATTTTGGCTTCTCTTACTGCTTTGAGAATATAGTCTTTAATTCTCTGAGGAAAGTCGCTTAGTTCTTCTTTAGCAAAAGGAAATGTACCTAGTAAGGTTTGATAGAATAAATACTCGTCATTGGCATCGGGTATACCGTCTTTTTTATAAGCCTGGTTGAGTTCGCGCCACTGATTGACCTGTGTTTCCCAAGCCTGGGGAACTTCCGAAAGAACGTTTAATCTAGCTCTAACGTCTTCTCCCCGCTTTGTATCGTGGGTAGCGGTAGCATTCATTCCATGCAGCCAATGCTGGACTTTATTTTGATTGAATTGATGGAATAAATCTAAAGAAATACCAAAATGACTGGGGTTTCCTCCTACCTCATTTAGTGACAGTAAGCGATTATAAACATAGAGTAAAGTATCTTCAACCCCTTTTGCCATCAAAGGACCCGTTAGCTGTTGCGATCGCATGACAAAATGCAGCCATTCTTCTCTTTGACTTTCGCTACGAAAATCTTCTATTTCTAGTAACAATAATTTTTGAATAAAGTCGATTTCATTAATTAATAAAGGAGCTTTTTTCTTTGCGGCTTTTATGGTTTCTTTGATATATTTTTTGTCTACTTCGCTAATGCCCTCACTGGTTATATATGTCCGATAAACTGGTAATAGCACTAACACCTCAAATAAAGCCCGTTTTAAACCATAAATAGTAAAGTCACTACCTTCTCTAGTATGAGTAGAAACTCTTTTTAAAATTTGTGCTAAATTATCGAGATCGCCAGCTAAGTTTTTCTCTAGAATCAAAGCTTTTTTGTCGTAAACCAGATCGTCATATTTAGCATTCAAACCAGTAAAACGAGTATAAATCTGGCTAAATTCACCTTCGTTTTCCTGACAGCATAGTATACCGTTTACATAGTTGAGAAATTCATAACCGCTAGTTCCCTGAATTTGCCAGTGTTGCGGTAAATCTTCGCTTAGTTCGAGAATCTTTTCAACTGTAATATAAACATCTTCTAGTTCTTCTCTCAGTCTGGTCAAATATTCACTGGGATTATATAAGCCGTCGATATGATCGATGCGAACGCCAGTAATTTTATTTTCAGCAACTAGTTTACTAATTAGTTCGTGAGTCTTCTTAAATACTTTTTGTTCTTCGACTTTAACCGAAATTAATTCATTAACCGTAAAGAAGCGGCGATAGTTAATTTCTTCTGCGCCAACTTTCCAAAAAGACAAACGATAAAATTGCTCGCAAAGTATTCTATCTAATAAATTAAAACTTTCAGGCTCTCCTTCTTCACCATTAAATTTTTCTACATTGCTATTAATAAACTCCTCAACATCAGGATTCTGCATATAGATTTCCCAGATCAAACCTTTGACAAAATTGATGCGATCTAAACGTTCTTTACCTTTGGTTTCTTCGGGAATACTTTTGATTAAATATAAAATGCCTAGTATTTTAATAAAATCTGGATGTTGGCGACCAATTTTTTTAGTCAATTTACCAAGTTCGTAACCGAGAAAAGTCAAATAAGAATCAATTTTTACTGGCAACTTAAGATCGTAATAACTAATCCATAAACCCGACTGGTCGTAATTGAGTTTTATTTCACCTCTCTCCAAACAGTTACCATAAAAATCTCCTAGCATGGGAGCGAGAACTCGTCCCTGCATTTCTTCATAGGGTTGATTCCAATGAATATCGAAAAAATTAAAAAAATCTGAATCTTTACCGTTTTCTAAAATATCGAGCAGCCATGAATTTTGACTGTCGTAAGCCATATGATTGGGAACGATATCTTGCAACCATCCCATTTGATAAGATTGAAGTTTTTTTATTAACTGGTTGAAGTCTTCTTCGGTTCCTAATTCAGGATTAATTAGCGTTGGATCGACAACATCATAGCCGTGTGTACTTCCCTTTCTGGCTTTAAATATAGGCGAAGCATAAAGATCGCTAATGCCTAAATCTGCTAGATAGTTAATAATTTCTCTGGCGCGATCGAAGTTAAATTCGGAATGAAATTGAATTCTATAGGTAGCTGTTGGGATACGCATAGTTTTACATAAAAAATTAAAAGTAAAAAGTAAAAAAAATATTGCTTGGGCTTTTAAAACTGGTATTTTACTGTTGATAAATTGCTATGCTGCGGGGTTGAATAGATAATTTTTCTGGTGATTCAATCGCATTCGGTAACGAGGCACCATTACCCATCCATTTGGGGTCGGCAGAGTCTAGAATTTTTTGCCACTTACCAGTAGGAATATTATCTGTAAAATTCACTGCTTCATCGGCAAAGTTGAGGATACTAAAGATTTGACTGTTATCTTGCCAGCGGTGTAAGAGAATTAAGCGATCGCTTTCAATTGCAGTTGCGGTTAAATTCTGCTTATCTAGTTTTTTGAGTGCGGGAATAGTGCGGCGTAGTAAAGTTAACTGTTGGTAAAATTGCCACAGGGTTTGATGTTTGCCCTCATTTTTTTTATCCCAATCTAGTTTAGAAGTTTCAAACGCTTCTGTACTTTGCGGATCGATATATTCTCCTTCAATGTGAAAGTCGGCAAATTCAGCCTTTCTACCTTCCCGTACTGCTTTAACTAAATCGGGGTCGCTATGACTGACAAAATAAAGAAAAGGATTATCCTCGCCGTATTCTTCTCCCATAAACAGTAAGGGAATATAGGGAGAAACCATCAAGGCACCTGCGGCTAGTTTTAAAGACTCAAAATCGACCAGGGTAGCCAAACGCTCCCCTAACATACGGTTACCTACCTGATCGTGGTTTTGAATGCAGACTACAAACTGTTCTCCAGGGCGATCGCTGGCATCGCTACCATGATATCGTTGGCGAAATTGGGAATATTGCCAGTCATAAACAAAAGTTTTTTTATAGGCTTTGGCTAATTTGTCACAGGTATCAAAATCTTGATAGTAGCCGATTAATTCTTTAGTAAGTAGAGTACGGATACTGTGGTGAAAATCATCACTCCACTGAGCATCAATTCCATAACCGCCTGACTTTTTTGGGCGAATTACCCGCACGTCATTAAGATCGCTTTCGGCGATGAGATAAAACTTTCTGCCTATCTTTTGCGACAACTGCTCGACTTTTTCCGCCATTTCTTGCAAGATATGCTTGGCACCAAGATCGTAAATTGCGTGAATGGCATCGAGTCTTAACGCATCGATGTGATAATTTTCCAACCAATACAGAGCATTATTTACCACATAGTCTCTTACTCCGTCGCTGTGGGCATCGTCAAAGTTAATCGCGCTACCCCAGGGAGTACGATAGGTTTCGGTAAAATAAGGAGCGTAACTAGCCGTGTAGTTACCTTCAGGACCAAAATGATTGTAAACTACGTCTAAAATTACCGCAATGCCTTGCTGGTGAGCTTCGTTAACTAACTTCTTGAGGTCTTCTGGTCTGCCGTAAGAATTCTGTACCGCGTAGGGATATACCCCATCATAGCCCCAGTTGCGATCGCCTGGAAATTGCGAAACTGGCATAATTTCGATCGCATTTACGCCCAACTCTTTTAACTCCGACAGACGGGGAATAATCGCGCTAAAGGTTCCCTCTTCGGTAAAAGTTCCTATATGTAGTTCGTAGATAATCATTTCATCGAGGGGAACACCAGTCCAGGAACCATCTTGCCAGTTCATCTGGCTATGGTCGATTACCTCAGATGCCTTATGAACTCCTTCTGGTTGAAAATTGGAGGCAGGATCGGGATAGGATGTCTCGCCGTTTAGCTGATAATAGTAAAGCGTACCAGGCTCGATACCTTCTGCTTTATGATGCCAATAACCCCGTTGTTTCTCCGTCATTGAAAACAATTTTTCTTTGGGAGAGACAACTTTTACCGCTACTCGTTCGGCAACAGGCGACCAGAGGGTAAATTCACAAACACCATCACCGAGATACTGAGAACCAATCATATTTGTTTAGCTGCTGTACGGTAATTTGTTAAGTTAAAAATAGAGCTTTTTGAGTTTAGCTCGTTGTTTTACAAATTTTTACCATTATTATTTTCAACTCGCTTCTATCCTAAGAAAGGTTCGTAACAGCAGATTGAAAGTAATCTATATATAGCAGAGAAAAATAAATATATTTACCAGTACAAAGTCATAGTAAATGATAAATAGACTAAAACGCCGAAAATTCGGTCAATTGATGTTTCTTAGCACGTTAATAACTATGGTAAGCGATCGCCTCAAACCAGCTAAAGCCCAACAGCCAACACCTGAAGTTTCTCTTCCTGCCCAGGGTGCAGAAGTTGTTTTAAATATAAATGGCACCGAACACAACCTTACTATCGAACCCCGCGTCACTATTCTCGACGTACTGCGCGAAAGAATTGGCTTGACGGGAAGCAAAAAAGGCTGTAATCACGGTCAGTGTGGTGCCTGTACAGTACTGGTAGACGGGCGGCGAATCAATTCCTGTTTGGCTCTGGCAGTCCAGTATGAAGGCGCAGAAATTACCACCATTGAAGGTTTGGCATCGGGAGAAGAACTGCATCCCGTGCAGACAGCATTTATTAATAATGAAGGCTTTCAGTGTGGTTACTGTACTTCTGGTCAAATTTGTTCGGCAGTAGCAATGTTAGATGAAGTAGCCGCAGGAGATGCCAGCATCGTCACCGAAAATATTATCGATCTCGACACGCCTTTAGAATTAACCGATATGGAAATTCGCGAACGCATGAGCGGCAATCTTTGTCGTTGCGGGGCTTATCCTGGTATTGTTGCTGCTGTTAAAGAAGTAGCAAGTAGCGAGTAGCAAGTTATTTAAGCTATGGATCGAAAAAAAACTTTTGAATATACTCGCGCTAGAAACCTGAAGAAGTGCTTGCAGTAAAAGGAAACTTAGATGCTATTTATGATTATCGAAAGATTTAAAGACAATGATATGCTGCCAATTTATCAGCGCGTTCGTTCGGATGGAAGATTGTTTCCTGATGGTCTTAAATATCTCGATAGTTGGGTAGAAGCAAATTTTAGTAGATGTTTTCAGCTTATCGAATGCGATGATTTGCGTTTACTTCAAGAATGGATTTTAAAGTGGCGAGGTTCGGGGGCAACTTTCGAGATTGTTCCAGTAGTTAGCAGTAAAGAAACTCAAGAAGTTGTTGCACCATTCCTCGATAAATTTTAGTTTAATTTAGATTTGTAATAAAAATGAAAGCTTTTGATTATACTCGCTCTAACAGTACTGAAGAAGCAATATCGGCAATTAATAGCCTCAATATGGCTAAATACCTGGGTGGCGGAACCAACCTCATAGATTTAATGAAAGAAGGGGTAGAACAACCGAGTAATTTAGTTGACGTTACTAGACTATCTCTAGCAGAAATTGAAGAACTACCCAACGGCGGCGTAAGAATTGGCGCGATGGCACGCAATAGCGATACAGCTAACCATCCTTTGATTCGCCAACGCTATCCCGTTCTTTCTCAGGCATTTTTATCGGGTGCTTCGCCTCAGTTACGCAACATGGCAACCGTCGGTGGAAACTTATTGCAGCGTACCCGCTGTTATTATTTTGTCAATACTGATTTGCCCTGTAACAAGCGCGAACCAGGTTCTGGCTGTCCCGCAATTGAAGGTTTCAATCGCATTCACGCTATTTTGGGAGCTAGTGAAGAATGTATTGCTACTCATCCTTCAGATATGTGTGTAGCTCTAGCGGCACTGGATGCAACGGTTAGAGTACGGGGAACTAACGGCGAAAGAGAAATAGCCCTGGTCGATTTTCATAGGCTTCCTGGTGACACCCCTCAAATCGAAACCGAACTGCAGCCAGGAGAATTGATTACCGCCATAGACTTGCCCCCGATGGATTTTGCTAATAAGTCTTATTATCTCAAAGTGCGCGATCGCAATTCTTATGCTTTTGCCTTAGTTTCCGTCGCTGCTGCTATGGATGTTCGAGACAATACCATCCAACAGGCAAGAATGGCATTAGGAGGCGTAGCTCATAAACCCTGGAGAGCCTTTGAAGCCGAAGAAATGTTAGTCGGCAAACCAGCTACCGAGGAAACCTTTAAACAGGCAGCCGAAACAGTTTTGGCAGGAGCAAAAACCTACGAACACAACGCCTTTAAAGTCGAATTGGGGAAACGGGCAATTGTGAAAACTTTATCTACCATTGCCGCAGGATAGACAGGGCGGTTCGCGAACTGCCAGTAGGAAAATATTGGCGTTAGTTTTATCCAGCAGAGAGCGATCGCAGTATGAGTAAAATCTAGAAAATCATGATTCAAGTCAAACCCCGATTTCAAAGCTTTGAAGAATACCTGTCTTATGACAATGGCACGAATAAGCTATATGAATTATTCAACGGAGAAGTAATCGAAGTGCCTCCAGAAAGGAAAATAGCTATACAGAAGTTGGTAGCTTTTCTGGCGAGAAGCAAATAGTTTCGCCGCAGTTTGAAGAACTAAACCTGACAGCAGCACAAATTTTTGATTCGGCTAATTAGGCGATTGAGTTTTTAGGAGATCTAGCTAATGACATTATTGCGATCGAACCTTGCACCTACTCTGGAAGAATTTTTAAAACTACCAGAAACAAAACCAGCAAGTGAATATATCGATGGAAAAATTTATCGGAAACCGATGCCGCAAGGAAAGCATAGTACTATACAAATCGAACTAGCATCTGCTATTAAACAGGCAGGAAAAGCCAAAAAACTGGCTTATGCGTTCACAGAATTGCGCTGTACTTTTGCTGGACGTTCTATAGTTCCAGATATTGCCGTATTTGAATGGCAAAATATTCCCGTAGATAAAAACGGACAGATAGCTAATAAATTTACCATTGCTCCCGACTGGATAATTGAAATTTTCTCTCCAAATCAGGCAACCAATCAGGTAATTCGTAAGATTGTATTGGCGCTAAAAAATGGCACAAAATTGGGCTATTTTATCGATCCCGATGATGAATCAGTTATGGTTTTTCAACCGAACCAACTCCCAGATGTCAAAGAAAAACAAGATATTTTACCCGTTTTAGATGTTTTACAAGACTGGCAGCTAAAAGTAGCAGATATCTTTAGTTGGCTGAAGTTTGTTTAGTTAGCAAGGGCGATCGCGCTACCAATAATAACAATTATTTTTTTACTTAATTAATTATGAATCGAGTTATCGGACAGGCTAAAAAAAGAGTTACGGGCAAGCTTAAAGTTACAGGGGGGGCAAAGTATGCGGCTGAGTTTCCTATCGAAAAAGTAACTTACGCCGTATTAACTACCAGCAATATTGCTAAAGGTCGTATTACTAATATTGACACCAAAGAGGCTCAAAAAGTACCTGGGGTAATTGCTATTCTTACTAATCAAAACGCCCCTAAGTTACCCTTCAAACAAATTCCCAAAGAGCAGAGAATTTCTACCGCACCTTCAACGGGAAACTATCCTCAAACCCTCTACACAGATCGCATCTATTTTTACGGACAACCAGTAGCAGTTACCGTTGCCGAAACTCTAGAACAAGCAGAACAGGCAGCATCTCTAGTTAAAGTTGACTACCAGTCAGAAGAGCATCAAGTTAGTGTGGAGACAGCCGCGGCTAAAGGGCAGTTAATTGCTCCCCCTAACAAACCTGGAGAGCATTCTCGTGGCGATGCAGTCTCAGCACTAGATCGAGCAGCAGCCAAGATCGACGCTAGCTATACAGTTCCTACCGAGCATCACAATCCCATCGAACCTCACGCTACTATTGCTGTTTGGCAAGGAGACAAACTGAAGGTTTACGATAAAACTCAGTGGGTCGCCAGCGTCCAGCAACACTTGGGTGCGGTTTTTGGCATTCCGCAAAAAAATGTAGAGGTAATTTCACCATTTGTTGGCGGTGCTTTTGGCTGTGCTGGTCGCACCTGGCAACAAACTACTCTCGCGCCTATTGCGGCTAAAGTAGTTAACCGTCCCGTCAAGCTAGTTCTATCTCGCCAACAGATGTTTTCCCTTACGGGTCATCGTCCCTACACTACCCAACGAGTAGCTATGGGAGCAGATAGAGATGGTAATATCACCGCAATTGTTCACGAAGCTACGGGAGAAGTGGCACAGTTTGAAACCTATACCGAAAGAGTTTTAAGTGCTTCGCGTTTTCTCTATAGTAGTCCCAACGTACAGACTAAATATCGACTGGCAAGGCTAGATATTTCGACACCGACATTTATGCGCGCCCCTGGAGAAGCACAGGGACTCTATGCTTTAGAGTCGGCAATAGACGAACTAGCGTATGAAGTAGGAATCGATCCTTTAGAATTACGGCTTAAAAACTATACCGAACAAGATCCTGAATCTAATTTACCCTGGTCGGAAAAGGCTTTAAGAGAATGCTATGAAAAAGGTGCAGAACGTTTTGGTTGGAGTAAGCGCAATCCTCAACCCCGTTCTCAGTCAGAAAACGGTATTTTAATTGGCTACGGCATGGCAACCACTACTTATCCAATGGTAAGGCTGCGGGCGGTAGCTAGAGTCAGAATTAATGCCGACGGTACGGCATTAGTACAAAGTGCGGCTTCAGATATGGGACCTGGTACTTATACTACCATGACGATAATTGCTGCTGAAGCCTTGGGCATCGACAGCGATCGCATTACTTTTGAATTAGGAGATTCGAGTTTTCCCTATGCTCCCCCTCACGGGGGTTCGATGACCGTAGCCTCTGTCGGTTCGGCGGTCAAAGCTGCCTGTGAAGAAGCGCGATCGCAAGCTTTAGCTCTCGCTAAAAAACATCTCTTATCGCCGCTAGCAACAACCAAAGATAACGAGCTTAAAGTTGAAAATGGACGGCTATTTTCCCAACAAAACCCATCTAAAGGTATGAGCTATAGCGAAATTCTTCAACGGGCTAATAAAGAATACCTCGAAGCCGAACAGTCTTCCGAACCAGGAAAAGAAAAAGAGCAGTATTCAATGCACTCGTTTGGGGCGCATTTTGTCGAAGTAAGAGTCGATGAAATGCTAGGAGATATTCAAATTGCCAGAGTAGTTTCGGCGATCGATGTGGGTAAAATTATCAATCCTAAAACTTCCACTTCGCAAACTATCGGCGGTGTCGTCGGCGGTATCGGCATGGTACTGCACGAACACACTTTCTTAGACGATCGCTTTGGCAACTATCTTAACGCTAACTTGGGAGAATACCTCGTACCAGTTAATGCCGATATTCCTACCCAGATTGAAGCAATTTTCTGTGGCGAACCAGATTACCACGCCAATCCTTTAGGTGCCAGAGGTATCGGTGAAATTGCTTTGGTAGGAGTAGCTCCTGCTGTAGCCAACGCTATATATCACGCTACGGGCAAGCGCATTCGCGATCTGCCTATTACTCCCGATAAGCTGTTGTAATCTAATAATACAGATGAAGGCGAATAATGTAGGCGAACAGCAGTTTGCCTACACTAACAGAAGATAAACCATTAACCATCGTATGAAAAGTTAGCTGGTAATCTATCGGGTTGTTACTCTCGTCGAATTAATATTTAGCATTGCTTAGTTTATGAAGTGCTAGAAACGAAAAATAGTTCGAGTTCTCAAGATGTGGAGTCATTACGAGTAAAGCATTTGATTCAGTCGTATTTTAATTGTGCGAACGGGCATAATAGCGAGAGAGCTTCGTCCTATTGACCTTCATAATCGAGAACTTACAGAAATCATTATTAAATGAAAGAATTACAAAATATTATCGCAACCTCGAAGCAGCTAAAAAAAGAAACTGCTGCTTTAGCCACCTTAGTAAAAGTTGAAGGTTCGACTTACAGAAGTCCTGGAGCGAGAATGTTAGTTACCTCAAATGGGAAACAAATTGGTTCCCTTAGCGGTGGCTGTCTGGAGGGAGACGTAATCGAGCGATCGCAACAGGTAATGGCAACGGGTAAACCGCTACTTGTTACCTACGACACTACCTCAGAAGACGACTTGATTTGGGGTTTGGGTTTGGGATGTCAGGGTGTAGCCCATATTTTAATCGAACCATTAAATTTAAATGAACCAAACGCCTTAAATGTAATCGATCGCTGTCTATCTCAAAGAAAATTTGGTGGGGTTGCTACCGTATTTAAAGTAAAAGGAGAAAATGAAGTTAAGTTAGGCGATCGCTTGCTGCTATTTCCCGATGGTAAGATGAGCGATAATAAACTTGCTGCTATTGTCAGTGAAGATCTTAAATCGGCAATTACTCAAAAGCGATCGCAAAATATATCCTATTCACTACCAGCAGGAACGGTAGAAGTTTTTTTAGAAGTTATTCAACCGCCAATATCGCTAACTATCTTTGGTGCGGGGTTTGATGTTTTGCCTGTGGTGCATTTTGCTAGAGAATTAGGCTGGTACGTTACCGTTGTCGATCCTAAGATGCGATCGCAATCCCAACAGCGTTTTGCAGAAGCCGATGTTGTCGTTCTCTGTCCGCCTCACGAAGTAGCAACTCGGCTTAAGTTTGACGAACAAAGCGTAGCGGTAATTATGACTCATAACTATCTTTACGATTTAGAGTTGCTGCCGATATTGCTGACAAAATCTTTAAACTATCTTGGTATTCTCGGACCGAAAACTAGAACCAACAGATTATTTACAGATTTACAAACAGATGCTTTCCTTGCCAAACCAGAATGGCTAAAAAATTTATACAGTCCCGTAGGATTAGATATTGGTGCGGATAATCCCGAAGAAATTGCTCTCTCGATTATTGCTGAAATTCGCGCCACCACTCAAAACCGTCAAGGTGGGTTTTTAAAAAATCGTAATGGTTCTATTCATACTGTAACCAATATGCCGTTAAAAAACGAAATTACGAACAGGAATTACCTAACTCTAATTTGAAAATCATTCGATAAAATTTTTAGTTTAGCGGTTGGCAGCTAAGAGCGATCGCTCTCGTTGTTTTTTTTCAGACCTTGAGTGAGATTAAATAAATAACGCTCGGTCAAAAATTTTGTGGCATCTTCTGCTTTAAGAGGTTTACTAAAAAAGTAACCCTGCATATTTTGACATTGAAGGCTTTGTAGCAATTTGACCTGTTCTACGGTTTCGACTCCTTCTACAATTATCTTCAGGTTAAGACCCTGCCCAATGGCAGTAATAGCAGAGATAATAGCTATATCTTTTGGCTCGTTTCTAAGTTCGCGAACAAAAGAGCGATCTATTTTGAGAGTATCTAAGGGTAATTGTTTGAGATAGCTGAGAGAAGAATAGCCAGTGCCAAAATCATCCATAGAAACGTAAACTCCTATTTTTTGAAATTGCCCGATTAAATCGCGGGCAAAATTTATATTTGTAATAATACTAGTTTCGGTAATTTCTAATTCTAAAAAGTTTGGCTTTAGCTCGGTTTCTTCGAGAATACTGGCTACTATTGAAAACAAAGTTGGCTGTTGAAATTGACGTGGAGAGAGATTTACCGACATGGTTATGGGAGAAAATCCAGCTTCTTGCCAAGCTTTATTTTGAGCGCAAGCAGTCCGTAGTACCCATTCACCAATGGGAAAGATCGAGCCAGTTTCTTCTGCCAAAGGAATAAATTGCGCTGGAGAAATTACTCCCATTTCTGGTTGTTCCCAACGTAACAATGCTTCCATGCCAAAAACTTTTCCAGTTTCTACGTTTATTTGTGGTTGGTAATAGAGAACAAATTCTTGATTTTCTAAAGCTTGATAGAGCAGATTTTCTACTTTTAATAACTTATTGCGACTATTAAAATTCGAGTTATAAAATTTGTATTGGTTTCTTCCCTGTTCTTTAGCTCGGTACAAAGCAATATCGGCATTTTTTACCAGTGTTTCGCTATCTTCACCATCTTGAGGATACATAGCAATTCCAATGCTATTTCTGACGTAAAACTTATGTTCTTCTATGCAAAAAGGCTGTTGTAGAGTTTCGATAATTCTCTGACAAATTTTGGCAATGTCCTCTGTTTGTTCGATCTTGGATAGAAGCACCGTAAATTCATCACCGCCCCAACGAGCTACGGTATCTCCTGGACGAAAACAACTGTTCAAACGCTTGGCAAAGCATTGCAGTAAGCGATCGCCAATGGTATGACCCAAAGTATCATTAATATTTTTAAAGCGATCGAGATCTAAAAATAAGACAGCAAACTGCTGGCGATTTAGAGCGGCATGGGTAATGGCTTCTGAAAGTCTACGAGAAAAAACTGTTCGATTTGCCAAACCAGTTAGCTCGTCATAAAAAGCCTGACGTTCGAGATTTTGATATAGACGAGCATTTTCAATGGAAATTGATACTTGCGAGATTAAAACTTTCAATATTTTTAAGTGTTGGCGATTGAAAGCTGAAGTGACTAAGCTGTTTTCTAAATAAATAATTCCCTGTAGTGTGCCTTTGTATATGAGGGGCAACCCTAAAATAGACTTTAATTGACGATTAATAATATCAGGATCGTTAGTAAATAACCCCTCAGTATCGGCTTGGTTTAAAATAACCGTTTCCTTGGTATTTTGAATATAGTCAATTATCGATACTGGCCAATCTAAAGAAACGACCGCCTCTCGGTCGGGAAGAGAAATCGCTCGCTCGGTTTCTAGAGTTTTTTCTAAAGTTAAAACTAAAGATTTTTCTTCTTTTAGAAACAGCAAGCCTCTTTCTGCTCCCACATTTTTCATGACAATTCGCATCAATTTAGAAAGCAAATTATTAAGCACGATTTCAGAAGAAATAGCTTGAGATGCTTCGATCGCAGAAGATAAATCTAATTGGTCAAATTGAGCAGTACTTGTCTCTCTTACTGTCGTTAGTTTGGGATCGGCAATAGTAATAGCTCTGGGTAATACTTGAGATATTAGTTGAGGATATTTCAATTCTAAATCTCTTACCTTTGCCAAAGCTCCCCAGCGGAAATATCCATAGTAGGCATCTGTGAGATAAACTTTTGCTATTTTTTCTTTTCCCTGAGAGTAATAAAACTCTGCTGCCAACTCTGCTGCTAGTGATTCTTCCTGAAGATAATTAAATTCGCTGGCATTTTTTATCGCTCGGTCATAATATTCTGCTGCTCGCTCGTGTTTGCCCAAAACACGGGCTATTTCTGCTTTTACTAGTTCGTACTTATGTTGATAATTGGCAGGAGCATGAGTCGCCCAGTGTCTCATTTGCTTTTGATACGAACCTACCTGTTTGAGATATTTTTGGCGATCGCCTCTTGAAGCAGTAGGATATATTGCCAGTAGTGCTAGAGAATAATAGAAGTTACGAACGGGAATATAGGCACTACCAAGTACACCACCAATATATCGTTCTGACAGAAGGGAATTATTTACGGCTTGAGTATAATCTTTAAACCAATAACACAAAATGGTCTTAGATAAATAAACGGCAAAAACCGCCAAATTATTCTTGGTTTCGATCGCATAAGGCAACATGGTTGCTTCATCAAATAGTTCCCCAGTCAAATAGCAACGTTCATCTGAATTCCCTCGCAGATTGGCAACTAATTGACCCCACACCTTAGCGTGAATAAGCTGCACCTCCTGCTTAGATTTTTCAATTAGCTCGATATAGTTGGTTTGTTTTTGTTTTACTAACTCTAAAAATTCGCCGCTTAAAAACAGATAGCCACAGTATTGAGTCGCACAGAAACAAGACTCCTCGACATTTCCCATTTCAAGCCCACTTTGAATTCCCTGCTGCAAAGGTTCTAATGTTTCTGTAATGCTTTCTTTCCAGTGTCTGATAAACGTATTGAATACCAAATAAGTTTCAGCCTGGCGTTCTTGGAGATGCAATTTTTTTAGAAGTTGCAAACACAGTTGTCCGTATTCATAACCGCGATCGATGTCTCCTAATACTGCACAGTGAATCAAACCATAGCCGTTATAACCTATAGTAGACATTGGCGCATTGCCATATTTTAGAGAAAGTTTAACTATAGTTAGTATTACTAGCGGAAACATCTCTGGCATTGCCACATAAACCGCAGGTGTCATTGCTTCTAAAATCTGCATAGTTGCCAGTTTGTCTGGAGCGGTCATTTTAGCTAGAGACACCAAAGAAGCAATTTCCTTAAAACCTTGAATGAATTTTGTCTCCATTAATGCCAGAAATATTCTCAATTTACTCGGATTTTGAGGTAGGTTGACTCCTAGCTGTTTGAGAATCGCTCGCGCCGTTTCGATCGCCAGTTCCATCTGATTTTGCGCGATACAGTACTGAATTTTCGTTTTATAAATACTGACTTTCTCCAGCAAAGTTTTAGCTTGTTGTAAAACTACATCAGTCAGTATTTCGGCGCGATCGAAGTCGGTAGTTATATATGCTGCTTCTGCTGCCTGCACGTAAATATCTAATGTCAACTGATATTTAATATGCCAGCTATCTTCAGGCAGCAGTTCGATACCGACATTTAAATATTTAGCAGCCGCTTCATACGCCATTGCTGCTCTAGCTTTCTTGCCTGCAATCAAATTTAGTTCCGCCAGGCGATATTTCTCTGACTGCTCGTCGATTGTTTCTCTGGCAATATTTAGCTGATTGACAATGTCGAAAATATTGTCTTCAATTTGCTCTGCTGGAGTCTGTTTTAATAACAGTTGTCCAATTTGCCGGTGAGTATGCGGTTTGTCGGTTTCTAAAATCAGCGAATATGCTGCTTGTTGTACTCGGTCGTGCAAAAACTTGTAAGTAACTTTGTATGGCTTTACTGCTATTGTTTCTAGCTCTAGTACCAGCGGTATTTTATAAGCATCGCTGAGTGGCAGAATCATCCCTGCCTGTAGTGCTGCCCACAGGTCAGCCGCCGTATCTGACTGAGACTTGTTATTGACCATCGCTAAAACGTTTAAATCGAAGCGATCGCCAATGCAGGCGGCTAACTTTAAAACTTGCTGAGTTGGCTGAGGCAGTTTCTGAAGATTTTTGGCAATTAATTCAACGATATTATATTCGGTGATGCCAATAGCTTGAATTTGTTTGATATCCCACTGCCAGTAATGGTAATTGAAGTCATAGGTTAGCAACTTCTCAGAGTGCAAAGTGTATAGAAGCCGCTCTATAAAAAAGGGATTACCTCCTGTTTTATGGTAAATCAGTTCGGCTAAATTTTTTGAATAATTGAGTTTGCAATGAAGGGTGTCGGCTATTAACTGTTCTACATGATTTAGGTGTAAAGGCTGAAGCGAGATCCGATTGACTTTGCACCTTTGGTTTATCTTCTCAATAGTTTGCATTAAAGGATGCGTCGGTTCGACTTCATTATCTCGATAAGCACCAATCAGCATTAGATATTGGCAATCTGAATCGTTCGATACTTGCTCGATTGCTTTTAAAGAAGCCAAATCTGCCCACTGTAAATCGTCGAGAAATAGCACTAGAGGATGCTTTGGTCGAGCAAAAACCCCAACAAATTCTTTAAATACCCGATTAAAACGATTTTGAGATTCGCCAGGGTCTAATTGTGCTACTTCTGGCTGAGAACCAATAATAAGTTCTAATTCGGGAATCACATTGGCAACGATCTTGCCATTGGTACCGAGACGCGAGCGAAGTGTTTCTTGCCATAATCTTATTTGTTCTGGAGTTTCGGTCAATAATTGTCGTAGCAATAATCCAAAAGCCTGTTTTAAAGCTGCATAGGGCATATTGCGTTTGAACTGGTCGAACTTACCCGCACAGAAATAACCTCGCTGCTTGACTATAGGTTTGTAAACTTCATTGACGATCGAAGATTTACCAATACCCGAATAACCACTCACCAGAATTGCCTCGGTTTTACCGCTACTAACTCTTTCAAAAGCTGAAATCAGTGTAGTAACTTCTCGTTCGCGACCATAAAGTTTTTGCGGAATGACAAACTGACCACTTTTATCTAACTCTCCAGCCACAAATCGTTCGATTTTTTTCTTATGAAGTAACTGAGTCAGACAAATTTCCAAATCGGCTTTTATTTCATAAGCACTTTGATATCTATCTTCAGCATTTTTGCTCAGAAGTTTCATGACAATAGATGAAACAGCATGAGGTACATCTCGATTTAGACGGTGAGGTGGAAGGGGTTCGCGAGCTATATGACAGTAAATTAACTCCAGTGAGTCGTCAGCTTTAAAGGGTAACTCACCAGTGAGAATTTCGTAAAAAGTAACTCCTAAAGAATAAAAATCAGTGCGATAGTCAATGGCACGATTCATTCTTCCCGTTTGTTCTGGTGAAATGTAACCTAGAGTTCCTTCAAGTAAGAAAACATTTTTTTCAGGGGCTTCAGAAGAAAATGTATGGATTTCTCGGGTTAGATTCGTGGCAATACTAAAATCATTTATTTTTACTTCTAAATTTTCTGCATTAATAATTATGTTTGAAGGTTTAATATCTTTATGAATAATATGGTTTTGATGTAACTGCTCTAAAGTTTGAGACAGCTGAATAGCAATTTTTAAAAACTATAAAATTTGAATATTTTTAACGAGCAAAAAGTCATGAATAGATTCTCCACCAAAATCTTCTAATATCAAGGCAAAACTATTTTTATATCTTTCTAAACCGCAAGTATTAATAATTCCTTTTAAATTGAGGTTTTTAAGTATTTCATATTCATGTTTCAGACAAGAAATTTCTTTTAGATCGGGATAATCTGCTCTCAGAGTTTTAAAGATTACTGGGGTTAAATCTGATTCTCTGTATCCACGGTAAATTATCTTTCGATTAGTAACTTTGATTTGTTCATTAATTTTGTAGCCTGATATTTTGTCCATTTAATATAAATACTTACTAAAAATTTTAATAGTTTTTATGTAATATAAAATATATTTAGATTTTTAAGATATTTTATTAGTAAATTATTAATAACTATTGTTGAAAGATAAAAGCTAACTTTAAAAATGTCAGCGATTTTAGTCACACATTGAGGATGAATAGACAAAATGAATTGTATTAGAGTTGGACTAATTTTATTGGCTGCTGGTGAATCAAAAAGGATGGGAACGCCAAAGCAACTAATAGAATACAACAGACGCAGCTTAATCCGTCATACAGTAGAAGTTGCGATCGCTTCTGATTGTCATCCGATTATAGTCGTTCTTGGTGCTAATAGGGATCGCATCATACCAGAAATAAGTAATTTACCAGTAAATATCTGTCATAATCGGCAGTGGCAAAAGGGAATGAGTAGTTCGATCGCTGTTGGTATTGAAGCTTTAGCAAAAAGCGAAATTGATGCGGTTATCGTTGCTTTAGCAGACCAACCGCTAATTAATACCAATGTTTATAACCAGCTAGTTAAGCACTATCAAACTAGCAAACAACCTGCCATTGCCTCAGCTTATAATCATACTCTTGGAGTTCCTGCATTGTTCGACCGCACTTTGTTTGCAGAACTAATCGATCTTCAGGGACAAGGCGGTGCTAAAAAACTTCTCAAACGCTACAGCCAACCAAAATTTAATCTTGCCGTTCCCGAAGCCGCGATCGATCTCGACACTCCCGAAGATTTGCAGCACTTGCGATCGCTCGAACGTAATATCATTAAATAGAAGCCATCAATCCCATTAGTTTTCGCTTTCGAGCATGAATATTCTCTAATTTAGCGCGATATTCCGACCATTCTTGCTTTCTATCGGAAGCAATGTAGGCATTACGAGCTTTTTTGAGCCACTCTACAGCATCTTCATAGTATTTTGCTTTACCCGCATCCATAATTGACTCAGCGCGATCGCAAGCCTTATTAATCCCAATCAGAATGTGTTGCAATGGCTGCATCCATAACTCTGCCAGTCAGTCCATAATAATCGTAAGTAAGTTTATTTACTACGGCGATCGCTTTAGCGATTAATCCTTCATAGAGATAGATATCTACCTTGGCTTTATCGGCATCCCACCAATTGTTGTAAGCTGCTAAAGCAGCTAGTAATTCTCCTTTGAGATTTGTCCAGTTATCTGCTGCCAGTTTCTCTACCTGGCGATAGTCGGCAAAACTAGGCTGTGCTTGGAAGGCTTTAACTTTGGCTTTGATGGCTAAAACGCGATCGCCTGCTTCTAAAGCAATTTCACTAGTCCAAGTGGCAAGATCGTACTGACACTCGCCAGGTAAATTTAAACCTTGTTTAGCAATTTCTAAAGCTTCTAGTTGGGCATTTTGTTGGTTAATTAAAGCTTGAGAAAGAGCTAACGCCTGTTCCATAGTGATCGTCTGCGACTGCGCGGCTTGCATGGCTTCCGCTACTCTAGCCAAACTAACTAACATGGTTAAATATCTCGTAATTAAACCTTCTGCCCGTGCTAGATAGAGATATTCTTCATCGCGTTGCTGTCGTTCTAAAATTTGTAGTCTAATTAAAGCCAAATCTTGAGCGTAATCTGGTTTTGCTTCCTGCCAAATATCCACAGCAGTACTGCCTTGAAGTACCTTTGTTAAAGGCGGATAATCCCAACCCTGCTCTAAAGCAGCGATTGCCATATCGAAATAGCCACCCCAACTATTGCACCAAAACTCAAAATTCACCTCTAAGTCTACTTTTTCGGCTTCAGAGATCTCTGTACTAAGAATTGTCTCGCACCAAACTGTATTTAGTTCGCTGGCAACATCACCATTATCTACGCCGTAATCATCTACCAGATCCCAATGTTCGATACAGGCTTCGGTAATAGCAGTCAGCATCTCAATTGCATTCCAACTATCTCCCTGTTGAGTATACATTTGGGCATCTTGAATTAAGTTAGAAATTTCTTCTGTAGCGATATCTTCTTCGCCGCCATATTCAAAATGACGTACCGAATCTTCGAGGATGTATCTAACTTGCGATCTTATATGATTACTGTCTACTGAAATTCGATGCTGTAGTATTGCTGGCTTCGATTGAATGACTACGGTTGGTACCAGGCGATTGGCAAAATACTCAATATCATCGATTAATTCTGGTTTATCTGCTACCAACTCTTGAATTAAAGTTTGAGTTTGAACTTCATTGAGGCGATCTAAAATTTGCTCTAAACCCTGACGTTGTTCGATTATTTCTGGTTGGTGCAAGCATACTAATAATGTTGCCACGATATGTTTGCACCAACCGCCAAAATCATAAGGACAACTACAGTAAGCCGTGTCTACTTCTTCTTGACCTAAGCCAATACTAACTCGATAGGGTCTAATATCATTGCCCATAACTTCTGCAGTAACTAATTCTCCCCGTCGCACTACTTTTCTAACGCACCCATCTCGATAGTAAGTCTGTCCCTTTTGCCAAGATTGACAGCTGGCATGACGACGAATCATTTCCTGACTGAGTTGGGGAATAGTCATCGATCTGTAAAGCTAATCTTTTGTTTATCTTACAGCTAAAGTTGCAGTGCTATTAAATGGGATATAGTTTGTATTGCACTCGCTATATCGACCTCTAGTTATTTTAATTAATAATGTATAAGATGTTAATCGGGCGATCGCACTAGTTGTATATATCTCGGCGATGTCCAATCTTGTGGATTGTGATTCATTGTTCTTTGGTTGCAAAAGAATAAATAACTCTGTAGTCACCGACTCTAAGTTTGAAAAGACCACTAAAATTAGAGCTTAAAGCTTGAGGACTTACATTTTCAAAATTCACTGAAAACTGCTGTAATTTTACGCAAAATACGCTCTTGGATAGTTGGAGTAAGTTTTTCAAGATCGAGCGTGGCATCTGGTTTAAGCTCAACAGAGTAGGTCGTCACCAATCTAACCCTAGTTTTTTTGCTACTTCCTCGGCTGAAATTCCCCGTTCTCCATTTTCAGTTTGCCTTAGAGAGTTAAGAAGTTGCTGTTTGACTTCAGATTTCACTTCTTTGCCTTCGTCGGGATCGAATAAAAAAGATTGAATTGTTTCTGCAACAGTTTCTTGGATTAGAAGCTTTAGTTCTTCAATAGTTAGCTCTTTAACTTGCATGGTTTTAACTGAGAAGGGTTTTTTGATTAATAGTAACACTGGCGGAGACTAAGATGATGCGATCGCCTAAGTTGAGATGGTAGCCGCAAAATCAAATTGTAGATAACTGTCATCTCAGTTACCGACAAGTTAGACTGTCCCACAACTTTACCTACGGCGATCGCAATCTACAAACTCTAAATTCCAAACTTACTAATACAGATCCTCATAGTTCAGTAAGATCGAAGATATAACACTCTAGTTCTTACGCGATCGCAACTATGACTACAACTTTTACTCCTGCTACTGCTTCTAACACTGGTATAGGCGGTACTGTAAAAAAATATACCTGGAACGGGCAAGATACAGAATATCAGATAGCTTACGAAACATTGGGTACGGGCGAGCCAGTTTTACTGTTACCTGCATTTAGTACTGTTTCTACTCGCGGCGAGATGAAAGAAATTGCGCGAATGCTGTCTTCAGAGTATCGAGTAGTGGCATTAGATTGGTTGGGGTTTGGCGAATCCGATCGCCCTAGGGTAGATTATAATCCCGATTTGTTTAATAAATTACTTCAAGATTTTGTTAGCTCAGTCTTTGAACAACCTGTCATAATTTTGGCGGCTGGTCATGCTGCTGGCTATGCCTTGCAGCTTGCCAATACACAACCAGAAATGGTAGCAAAACTAGTATTAATCGCTCCTACCTGGCAGGGTCCTTTACGGGTCATGGGCTTACCACAGACAATTAGAGACGGTGTTAAAAACTTGGTGCGATCGCCAATCGTCGGACAACTATTATATTATTTCAACACTACCCCTTCATTTTTGCGTTTGATGTACAAACGCCACGTATATGTAGATGAAGCCAAACTAACTCCCGAATTTATCGCTCAAAAACACCAGGTTACACAAAAAACAGGGTCGAGATATGCACCAGCAGCATTTGTCACTGGCAACCTCGATCCTGCTTCAAGTCGGGAAGAGATGTTAAATTATTTTAGATCTTTATCTATGCCAATACTATTAGTCTTAGCAGAACAAGCACCACCGCAGTCGAAAGCAGAAATGACATCAATGGCAAAGTTAGAGCGAGTGCAAGCGATTAAACTATCGGGAACTTTGGGAATACATGAAGAGTACCCAGAGGCGATTATGTCTTCTATTGGGGATTTTCTGCGAGCCTAATCGCTAAAAGTAAAGGCAATCGCGATCGCCGGCATCAAGCGTCAAACAATTTTGCTATTTCCACTGCAAGGTTGGGAAAAGCGACTGGCGAGATTGTACCGCGATCGACTGTCATTTTAGTGGCGTTGCATAGTTGCGGGATAATGCGGATTAAAGGATAATTAATATCCCCTTGCCCCCTGCTCCTCTGCATGACCTTAACCATCCCGTATTGGATGCAACGCCAATTTGTTTTAGGCTACCAAAGCGGTTTTAAGATGGTCTGCTACTCGTAGAGTATTGGCAATAATCGTTAGAGTGGGGTTGACCGAACCCATACTGGGGATAAAGCTAGCATCGACTACGTAGAGATTTTCCACATCGTGAGTGCGACAGTTAAGATCGAGGACGCTAGTTTGAGGATCGGAACCAAACTTACAGGTACCTCCCTGATGCCAGACTACTTTTAGGGGCATTTTTTTGGCAAAAAAGAGAAAAAATCCTACTTCTCTCAAATAACGTTCCCAAGTACTAATTAGTTCTGCATGAGGTTTGAGGTTGTTTTCCTGGTAATCGACTTTGATTTTACCTGCGGAACTAATTGTCACGCGGTTTTCAGGGCGGGGCAAGTCTTCTGTAGTCAGCCACCAGTCAACGGAATGCCTCGCCATATATTCTAAAGATTCTCTGGGAACGGAGTCGGGAGTAAAGATATCCAAGCGATTCCATTTGGCTTTACCAGTTAGCTGAATTTGTCCCAAAGGATAATCTTGGTGGGGTCCTTTAAAATAAAAATCATTAAAGCCTAAAGTCTTTTGAAAACCCGTATTGTTTGGTTTGTCGCTGACGGAAATTAATGCTGAGTGGTGGTGCAGCATTAGGTTGCATCCTACCAAACCCGATGAATTTGCCAAACCGTTGGGATGTTTATCGTTAGCAGACTTTAGCAATAGTGAAGCAGAATTAATTGCCCCACAGGAAACCACAAAAGTATCGGCGGTAAAAGTTTGAGTCGTACCGTCCAGTTCTACTTCTACCGAAGTTACTTTTTGACCGCTAGCATCGGTAACTAACTTTGTTACCAAGGCGTTTATTTTCAACTCGACGTTTTCGTGTTTTAAAGCAGGATCGACACAGGTAACTTGAGCGTCGCTTTTAGCATCTACCAGACAAGGATAGGGATCGCAAGTATCGCATTTAATGCAGGGACGGCTGTGGGGATTTTCTTCGTCACGATTTAATGCCAGAGTGAGGTGAAAGGGGTGTAAGCCTTTTGCTTGTAAGCTATCTGCTACTTCTTGAATGCGGGTATCGTGAGCGATCGCGCCAAAAGGAAATTCGGCAGACATTGGCGGTTCTGTGGGGTCTTCACCAGTTTGTCCGTGTACTTTGTATAGACTTTCAGCACGGACGTAGTAGGGTTCGATGTCTTCATAGCTCAATTCCCAGCCAGGAGAAACACCATCGTAGTGTTGCAGGTCGTTAAAATCTTCAACGCGCATTCTTTGCAAAGCCGCACCGTACACTTTGGTATTACCGCCAACGCGATAAAAAGCTTCGGGACTAAAAGCATGGTTATCTTTGTCTAACCATTCTTCCCTAGTTTGATATTTTTGTTCTTGAAATATTTTTTCGGGATTCCAATTGTCTTTTTCTCTGGGGATATAATCCCCCCGTTCGAGAATAAGAATTTTCTTGCCTGTAGGTGCGAGGGCATAAGCTAAAGTACCGCCTCCAGCACCCGCACCAATAATAATTACATCGTAGTGTTGTGTCGTCATAGTTAATAATTAATAGCTAGTTAAATTTGGTTGTTACTCCCTCCGATGCTTTTTGAGTAGCGAGTAAAAATTGAGAAGGAGAAGCAAAGAAAGCTTTAAGTAGCAAGTAGCAAGTAAAAATAATTTACTTATTACTTATTACTTTTCCAAAGCCTAAGACCTTATATAAATTTAGGCTGGTAACTTTGCTACCCAATCGAGCACGCCATCGCGAATCGATTTTATTTCTGGCATTTTTTCCAGGCGCATTAGTTCGGTAATTGCCGCCACGTCTTTATCTCTACCGCAACCCGCTACTGCTAAAACTTTGCTGTCTTTAACGTAAAAAGCAAGAAACTCTTTAGCATTTAGATCGCCGTTAATAATTATCTCATCCCACTTTTCGGCATGTCCTGCATAGCGCAGCTTGAGATCGTATTGACCAGACCAGAAAAAGGGAACGTGAGTAAACTTTATCTTTTCATCGAGCATGTTTAGTGCGGCAATGCGTCCGTGTTGCGCTGCTAACCGCCAGTGTTCGATACGGGTAGGTTCTCCTGTAGCTGCGTAGGGAAAACGAGCGATATCTCCTGCGGCATAGACATCTGGTGCGGCTTCTAAGTATTCATTTACAGAAACACTACGATCTTTTTCGTTTAGTTCGATGCCTTCTAGATAGTCGGTGACAGGTTTCACTCCAATACCAACAATGACTAAATCTGTTTCTATGCGATCGCCACTGTCTAAAACGACTGTCTCGACTTTACCATTACCGCTAAACTCTGTAGCTTTGTTTTCCAGATAAAACTTAACGCCATTATCTTCATGAAGCTGGCGGAACATTTTACCGACATCTTCGCCCAAAATTTTGGCAAAGGGAACGGCATCGGGAGAGACTACCGTAACTTCTAACCCCTGCTTTCTCAAACTGGATGCTGCTTCCATACCGATAAAGCTTGAGCCAATCACTACCGCTTTCTTTGCAGATTCGACCTTGTTTAAGATTTCGGTAGTATCCTGGCTTACGTGCAGGGTAAAAATATTATCTAAATCGGAGCCTGACACGTCGAGTTTATTAGCTTTGGCTCCTGTAGCTAGTAACAGCGAATCGTAGTTAAGCGTAGAGTCATCTTCAAAACTAATTGACTTTTGGCTAACATCTACCTTAGTTACAGCCTTGCCAAATAATAGTTCGATGTCGTTGTCATCGTAAAATTCACAGGAACGTAACGCTAGAGAATCTTCATCAGCACCACCCTGTAAATATGCCTTACTTAGCTTGGTGCGATCGTAGGGTAACTTTTCTTCATCACTTATCATTTTTATGGCACCTTGATAACCGTTGTGGCGTAGGGTTTCTACAGCAATAGTTCCTGCCGCACCCGCACCTATAACTATAAATACCCTACTGTCTATATCTGACTCGGATTTGACAATTGCTTCTTCGCGGCTATCTGGTATAGTTTCTGGTACTCTTATTATTACGTCGTCTCCATCGATTCTGACAGGAAAACTCGGTAGACTGTCCAAGGCTGGTGGTTCTGCTAAATCTCCATTAGTCAAATCGAAACAGGCATTGTGCCAGGGACAGACAACTCGATGTTCGCACAATACTCCTTTTGCTAAAGGTGCGCCATAGTGAGTGCAATATGCGCTGGTGGCATAAAATTTATCGCCGATCTTGGCTAGCAATATTTCTGAGTCGTCAATAGAAATTTGCTGCATTTGACCCGCTCGCCAATCATTTGCTTTGGCTACTACTACTTCGCGTTCCTTCATCATTGTTATTAAGATCGATTGAGTTTAAAAATTCTCTAATAATATTCTTTTGAATAATTAAAGTCTAGATAAAAAACAAAACTGCCTATTGCCCGACCAAAAGTTATTTGCGATCGCCAGACAAGCGGCTAATTTATATTTCTTAATATTATGAGAAAATTTAACTCAAATTTCTATCTAACTTTAGTCTTATATTTGACAGCCTGAATTTTTAGACAAAACTCAGGTACTAACCATTAGATACTGACCGTTACCGAGAACTTCGCCTTGGCAACCATCAAAATGGGCAATGCAACACATTAAATAAAGTCGCCACAGACGACGAAAACGAGCGTAGCTCATGCCATAATCGAGATCTTTGACGAAATTCTGACTGCGATCGAAATTGTTCAACCAGGCTTGTAGTGTTTTAGAGTAGTTAGAACCATTAAGAAACCATCGTTCGACAGTTTTAAGATGGCGATCGCAACTAGGAATCATATCATAATGCCAAACCCGCGCCCGAGGGAAAATATATTTTTCGATAAACGGATTAAAAATATTGTGGGGCAGCTTGGTTGAAATGATGTGCATAAATACCAAACCATTAGGTTGTAAAAAAGAGCTTATTTTTTCAAATGACTTGGTCAGATTGCCAATATGCTCGAATACTCCCAAAGAAATGATGCGATCGAACTTGTTATCTAAATTGACTTCGTTAAAATCACCTTCAATTAGTTTAAAACGCTCCGAATTAAGATAACTACTAGAATCTTGCATTCTGCTACGGATATACTGACATTGTTCGCGACTCAAATTTAGTCCAGTAACTTTAGCATTAGGAAATTTTTGCAAAATATAATTAGCCGCGCTTCCCCAACCACAGCCTATATCTAATACACTATCTCCATCTTGAATATTAGCTTTGCTGACTACATCTTCTAGCATATCTAATTGTGCTTCTCGCAGATTTTTGGCACCAGTTTCCCACAAAGCCATCGTATATTTAGGATAAAGTAAATTATCTTCGCCTAACATCAAGCAAAACAATTTTTCTGGCAGATTATACTGAAGTTTCATTAGTTTTTCCGAATCTTCAGCTATTATTTTACTTTCGGTTAATACCCACTGATAAGAAATTAGCAAAAATGAAAAATTACGATATATCGTAGAAATAGCAGTATCAAAAATACTTTTAAGCAGACCGTCTGGTATTTCCATACCTTTAATATAAATTTCTGCTAATCTTATCTGGATCGAATTGAAAAACTGAACTAGTTGGCGGTTAGCTTCAAAGCGAGCGATTGATGTGTTCTGTGCTTCGACATTTGCAATAGCCAGATTTTTATTAAAGCTAGTAGTTTTAGAACTATAAGTCATAACAATCACCTCAAAAATAGATCGATCTTAATTATTTGCCCGATCGTTTTCTAAATTTAGCGACTATGTATTATTCAATAAAATAATTATATGTTTTCTGTCTAAAATAAATTGACTCGCTTAATAAAACATTAATTAGAAAATAAATTTCGCTACACGAATTATCGGCAAAAATGCGATTTTAAAAGCACTCTAGCCTAATAGATATCTTATTCGGTAAACTTGAGTATTATTTCTGAAAAACAATAATAATTTACGAAATAACCTAAGATAAGAATATTTTTATTACTCTCTTAACTTTATTGTCGTTTACAGTTATTTAGCTTTTCGTAACAAACTGTTATCAAATATTTATTCTGATTGAATATTGGAAGACTGCTCTAAATATTCCTTCATCATTTGAGGATAGAGAATCAAAAAGTATACCCACCAGACAGCAATTGGTATTGAAATTCCTACACTAATCCAAACTGTGTGAAACAACAGCCAACTGCCGCCAATAATGCTAACACCAGTTAAAATTATGCTCCAAGGCTGACACCACCAGGGTTTATAATTCCAAACGCTAATAACTTTGTTATTTGTATCGATCGCCATAATATTATCTACCAATTTTTTGTCTGATTCTGCCTGCTATCATATGTAACTCTGGTAACTTTAACTGCATGGCAATTAAGATAAAAACTCCCAAAGCAACTAAAGTAGAAATACCTAACTCTAAAAATAGTAATAACAAATTGTCGTTACCGATCGCTCGTTCGAGAACCTGACTTACACCCCAACTAGACAAACCAGCGATCGCACTAGCAATTACTAAGAAAAACAAATTTTTACCCCAGTCTAGTAGAGGCAAACCACCCAAACGGCGATGTAAAATCCACAAAAAAATTGCCATTGAAGTAACGTTAACGCTAATAGTAGCGAGAACCAAACCAGGTGCGGCAAAGGCTTTTACTAAAAAATAATCGAATACTGCATTTAAAAATATATTAATAATGCTAATTTTAAACGGTGTTTCTCCATCGCCCAAAGCATAAAACACCCTGACAAGCACATCCCTTCCCAAATAGAAAAACATTCCCAAACCGTATACTGCCAAGAGAGGTGCAACAAAATTAGTATCACTAGCATTAAATTCTGCTCGCTGATAAATTAATTTGACTATTGGTAAAGCCAAAGAGATAAAAATCGCTGTAAAAGGCAACATCGTCAGCGCACTAATAAATAAACCCTGACGAATTCTCAACTTTAATTCCTGCCAGTTTTCGGGTGCTGCCAAACGAGAAAAAACAGGTAAAAAAGGCACTAAAATTACATTAGAAATAATGCCTAAAGGCGTTAGAGCGATAAAATTGGCAAAGCGCATTGCCGCAGCAGCACCAGCTATACCAGAAGCAAAAAATAAATCGGTGTAAACATTAATCTGCAACATTCCCGAAGACATTGTCGCAGGTGCCATCACCTTTAGTACGTCCATAACTCCAGGGATACGCCAGTTAAACCGCAAGCGCAACGTTCCCATACCCGATTTCCAGGTAGCGATGAGTTGCGCCAACCACTGTAAAATAGCTCCTGCTAGGGTGGCACTAGCAAGTACAATTGCTCCTAACTGTAAATATTGAGGTGTGTCCAGTTGTTCCCCGACACGCCAGAGTAAAAAAGCAATACTAATAGTAACAGTAATGCTAGATAACAGCGGACTAATGCTAGGCAGTAAATAACTGTCGGCAGCATTGAGCGCACCAAAGCCGATACCAATTAACCCTGCTAGCATAGCAACTGGTGCCATAATTTGTAGCTGTAGGATAGCAAGAGATCTAACGTCTGGTGCCAAATCTGGTCCGAGAAGATCGATAAAGGTTCCTGCAAAGGCGATGGTAGCCAGTGTTACCAAAAAAAGACCTAGGGTAACTAAAGTTGTAACAGTTTCTACTATTGGTGCGGCTTCGGCTTTACTTCTTTTAGCTAAAGCACTAACCAAAGCACTATGAAAAGGTCCGTTAATACCGCCAAGTAAAATCAATAAAAAACCAGGAATAACATAAGCATAGGCATAGGCGTTGATGACATCGCCTACACCAAAAGCTGCGGCGACAATCTGTTCTCTTACCAAGCCAAAAACTTTACTAACGAGAGTGGCAACGGCGACAATACCTGCAATACCAGCTAGAGAAGGAGATTTTTTGTTAACAGTCACGATGTTTGGTTAGAAAATGGCAGTTTCTATGATAAACAATGAACAGCGAACAATGAGCAATGAGCAATGAGTAATGCTTGCTGCTTGCTACTTTATCTAATGGTAGAATCTCAATCTTGGTTCGACTTCTATAATTAACTGTGTCGTTGAATTTTTTTTTAACCCATGACGATTGAGCTACATTATTGGCCTACTCCCAACGGTCATAAAATAACTATTTTTCTAGAAGAAGCCAACCTGGATTATCAAATCGTTCCCGTAAACATCGCTACGGGGGATCAGTTCAAACCAGAATTTTTGCAAATATCACCCAACAACCGAATGCCAGCGATTGTCGATACCCAACCTGCTGACGGTGGCGAATCAATTGCAGTCTTTGAGTCAGGGGCAATTTTACTCTATCTTGCCGAGAAAACGGGGCAATTTTTACCGACAGATTTGCGCGATCGCAAAACGGTGACTGAATGGTTGTTTTGGCAGGTAGGCGGTTTGGGACCAATGGCAGGACAGAATCATCACTTCAACCAGTATGCACCAGAATCAATTCCTTATGCGATCGAGCGTTATGTCAATGAAACCAATAGACTCTATGGCGTACTAAATAGTCGCTTATCCGAACGTGAATATCTAGCAGAAGAATATTCTATTGCAGATATGGCTTGTTATCCCTGGATCGTACCTCACGAAAAACAACAGCAAAATCTTAATGAGTTTCCTCATCTCAAACGCTGGTTTGACAGCATTGCCGAACGAGATGCGGTAGTTCGTGCGTACAAGCGCGGCAAAGAGGTTTCTAGTAACCCCACCGTGACTGAAGAAAGTAAAAAGATTCTCTTCGGTCAAAAAGCAAAATCCAATTAAATTTACTCTCTGGTTTGTAGGGCGTTGCATAGTTGCGAGACGATCGGGGGAGATAGAGCAGGAGAGACGGGGAGATTCCACTCTAATAAAACCGCCCCCAAGTCCCCAAGTCCCCAAGTCAATCTAAACCATTCCATGATTATGTAACGCCTGACAGTTTTTTAGTCCATCGGTTCGAATTGAGATTTAGTAGCACCGCATTTTGGGCAAAACCAATCATTGGGAATATCGGAAAGCATTCCCTAGCGTCGTAAGGCGACGCGGGGTCTTTCCTCATCTTCAAAAGCCGCACCTGGTTCGATACCAGAATCTGGATCGCCTTTTTCTGGAGCGTAGATATAACTGCAAACAAGGCGTTTATATTTTTTCACGCCAATACTCTCCCTGTGATGTTATACAGTCATCCTACTATTAGTTTTGCACATTTAGAAGATTCTATTTTATTTTGTTTGGTAATTAAAAACTAAAAATTATTATCTTTGACAATTGATTTAATTAAAAACGCTTGGACAAAGATGTTTGCTATTTTTTTTACTGGCTTTAGTTTACAAATACTATGGCTTTGTAAAAATTTAAATTTTATTGCTATAAAGTAAACAATATTATTTCGTTTTTTTACACTAACGTATTAACTGCAGCCTGTATGTCTAGATAAACAAAGTACGACAATAGTTTTGCAAACTGTGTTTGTTTAAAATGCTGCGCCAGTATAAGTTTTTTTGATTTAATATTTTATTGCTTGTTTATAAATGTATATTTTGTTCAAAAACAACTTTACTTTCAATTAATATAACATTTACAAAATAGAATACAAAAAAATGCTAAACATTCATTTTTCAAGTCTATTTTTCATTAAAGATTTATCTAAAATATAGATAGTTAGCCAGATAATTACTTTGTACATAAAAAAATATTCTACAAAAATAATTATTGTGTCTAATCTAAAAACTGGTTTACAAAACTCATTAGAAAATTCTATTTATACCAATTTTTTGGCTTTTGGTTCTGAGAACTTTGACTTAGATAAATATAGTCCTAATTCAGTTATTAATAACTCAGAGCAAGATAATATTGCTAACGCTAGTACAGAAAATGAAGCAATTGCTGTTGGAGAAACTACAGCGACTGCTACTGTAGAAGCCGAAGCGATCGCAATTGCCGATGCTGATACCGTAGGAATTGAAAATACTAAAAGAATTAGATTTAAAAAGGGTAATAATGCCGTTGTCGGTACGGCGGTAAAGAATGACTTTGCTACTTCTACAGTCGATGCTGTAGCGATCGCTACAGGTGGAACTACAGCAATTTCTACAGTTGATGCGATAGCAACTGCTACTGCAAATGGCGTGGCGGTAGGAATTGATAACTCTGGCAGAATTGAAACTAGAAATGGACACGATCTTATTACTGGTACAGCTGAAAAAAATAGTGAAGCTATTTCTGCTGCTAGCGTGAATACTTTGTCTAGTGCAGATTTAGAGGTGTTTTCTTCAGCTATGGTTGAAACTAATTCTACCGCTGATGGTGTGGCGGTAGGAATTGGCAACTCTGGCAGAATTGACACTGGAAAAGATAATGATGCGATTGTTGGTACGGCTTTACAAAACAGCGTTGCTCTTTCAGCAGTTGACGCTGGTGAAATTAATACAACTACTATTGCCGATGGTCTGGCGATCGGGATTGACAACTCTGGCAAAATTCATACTGGAGATGGTGATGATGTCATTACTGGTACGGCAGAGACAAATAGTCTGGCTGTTTCTGATGCTTATGCCGAAGTAGTTGCTGTTGGCGATACATTGGCTGAGGCTATTGCGGACATAGAAGTAACTGCTACTGCTAATGGTGTAGCTGTAGGAATTGGTAACTCTGGCAGAATTAGTACTGGAAAAGGCAATGATGTTGTTGTCGGTACGGCTACTACTAATTCTGAAGCCGTAGCTATAGGTAATGCCGTTACTAGCGCAACTGCCAACGATGAAGCTATAGCTACTGCCGAAGTTGAAGCTGTTAGCGTTGCAGGTAGTATTGCAATTGGAATCGACAACTCTGGCAGAATTATCACCGATGCTGGTAACGATCTTGTTATGGGAATAGCAAATGTCAGTTCGGCTGCTGTTGCAAATGCGAATGCTGATGCTGAAGCTTTTGCTGATAACCCTTTCAGCGATACTGTAACTAATAGTTTGGCTGATAATCTTAATAGCGTTGCGATCGGAATTAACAACTCTGGCAGAATTGATACTGGCAATGGCAACGACAAAATTTTAGGTTACGGTACCACTAGCGGAATTGCTAATGGTGTAATTTGTGCTGGAAATGGTGACGACTATATTCATGCAGCTATAACCGAAAGCGATCCTCTAACAGGAGAAATTACTTTTTTACCAGACCAAACAGGTGCTGTAGAAAACGCCAAAATCTATGGCGGCAGAGGCAATGATGTTTTTGAAATTGGAGGTTTTAACGGCAAAGTCTGTCTAGATGGCGGTAGAGATCGCGATACTTTAAAACTATCTGGTAGTTTTGACGAGTATACAATTATTTCAAGCTCTCCTCGTAACAATACAGTAACTTTTGGTAATTTAGATTCAACTATGACCGTAAGAAACTTTGAGGAGTTCTATTTTGAAAATGAAGTATATTCTTTTTCAGAATTAGTTTAGTTACTGTGCTTTGCTGACTTAAATAGAGAGTCTACAAACCTACACTAGTTTTTAGTACGAAGCAATTCTCGATCGCAGTGTATTTCATTCAATTGAGAATTGCTTTATTCTTTCGATTAAAATATCTCCAATACCCGTAAACTGGTTGAGGAGTAAGAAAAATTAGTGACTGCCAAAAAATTTATCTCTATTTGCTATTTGTGTTCGATCGCTTTACTAACTGCCTGCGGTAGTTCCCCTACAGTCTCTAACAGCCAGCAGGATAATAAGCTTTTAAAGCTGTTATATTGGCAAGCACCCACTATTCTCAATCCCCATTTATCCACAGGATTTAAAGACGCTGAAGCTAGCCGCATCACTTTAGAACCCCTTGCTAGTTTTAATAATGACGGCGAACTAATTCCCTTTCTCGCTGCCGAAGTACCGACGGTAGAAAATGGTGGTGTAGCTGCCGATGGCAAATCCGTAACTTGGAAACTCAAACAGAATGTAAAGTGGACTGACGGCACCCCATTTACTGCCAAAGATGTAGTTTTTACCTATCAATTTATTGCCAATCCTCAGGTAGGTTCGGTTTCGGCTGGTACTTATGATGTAATTAAAAGTGTCGAAGCGATCGATGACCATACAGTAAGAGTTAATTTTAAAAATGTCAATCCTGCGTGGCATTTGGTTTTTGTCGGGGTTGAAGGGATGATTTTACCCCAACATATCTATCAACAATACAATGGAGCCAACGCTAGAGAAGCACCAGCTAATTTAAAACCCATCGGTACGGGAGCCTATCGGGTAGTAGATTTTAGACCAGGAGACACGGTTATCTACGAACCCAATCCCGAATTTCGCCAGCTAGAACAATTGGGTTTTGAACGAGTAGAACTCAAAGGTGGTGGTGATGCTACCTCGGCAGCACGAGCGGTACTACAGACAGGAGATGCTGACTATGCCTACAATCTCCAGGTAGAAGCACCAGTGTTGCAACAGTTAGAAACTGCGGGACAGGGTAAGGTGGTAACTAACTATGGTGCGTTAATGGAAAGGATTATTATCAATCATAGCGATCCTAATAAAGTCGCACCTTCGGGAGAGCGTTCCAGCGTCAAATTTCCCCATCCTTTCTTTAGCGATCCCCAAGTTAGAGAGGCTTTGGCTTTAGCGATCGATCGCGATACAATTGCCGAACAGCTATACGGCATTACAGGCAAAGCTACCCCCAATTTTTTAGTTGCTCCCGAACAGTATGTTTCTAATAATACTAGTTACGAATACAATCTAAATCGCGCCAATCAATTGCTAGATGAAGCAGGGTGGAAAGATACTAATGGTAACGGTATTCGCGATAAAAACGGTGCGGAAATGCAGATTCTGTTTCAAACTTCAGTCAATCCCCTGCGTCAGAAAACCCAAACCGTAGTCAAGCAAGGATTGCAGTCTATTGGAGTCGGAGTAGAACTAAAAAGCATCGATCCCAGCGTTTATTTTTCCAGCGATCCTAGCAATAACGAGACTGTCGAACATTTCTATGCAGACTTGCAAATGTATACTACAGGTAACACCAGTCCCGATCCTGCCGCCTATATGAAATTTTATACCTGCGACCAAATTCCCCAAAAAGCTAATAACTGGTCTGGTGATAACAATTCGCGCTATTGTAACCCCGAATACGATCGCCTGTGGCAGCAGTCTAGTAGCGAATTAGATTCTGCTAAGAGAGAGGAGATTTTTATCGAGCTAAACGATATGTTAGTCAAAGGTCATCATGTTATACCTCTGGTGCATCGTGCCGATGTCGTAGCTTTCGCTAACGATATTTCTGGTTACGAACTAACACCTTGGGATTTGCGAACTTGGGATATTATGAATTGGCGCAGAGAATAGACGCGCCATCAAAGAGCAACTTCATTAAGATAATGAAGCGGTCATAAACCGACGCTCGCGGTCAGCAGCATAAGCAATACAAGCTTTTAAATCTTTTCGTGTCAGATCGGGAAAATCGTCGAGAATTTCTGCTTCACTCATCTCGGAGGCTAAGTATTCCAGCACTTCATAAACCGTAATTCGCAAGCCACGTACACAAGGCTTACCACCGCGCTTATTTGGTTCGATCGTAATATAGTCTCTGTAGTTCATAACTAAAATTATTTTTATTACAAGTGAAAAAAGCGTTAAAAAGCGATCTCTACCAAAGCTCAAGGAAACACCGAGATTATAATAAGTTCAAAAATCAACTCATATCAAGGTAGTACATGTAGCCTTTTAGATCGGGGATTGATACATAGTAGCCACTCCAGACAATGTCAATATTTAGCAACGTACTGATACTGTTGGCGAATTCAAATTTGTGCTATTGTAAGTAGAATAAAAATCAAAATAGAGTTCAGTCAGCCTAGTTCTGTTTGCAGAAGCGGGGGAACCATTTTTTTGGGGCGTATTTCTATTTAGAAAGGGACATCTCTCAGTCCTAGCCCGTCAGCTAACCTCGTCGGCATTGGGAGGAGATTGAAGAGACTATATCTATTGAGTCTCGTCATCTTCCTTTATTACTAACTGCTCTCTTCATTGTTCGTCAGTTATTAAGGAGATTCATTAGATGTTTAGAATCGGCAATATAGTACAGCACAAGCAAACGAGAAAAGTAGGTCGGGTAGTCGGTTATGGATTCCGCCTTACAGCTTCTACCTATTTTTTAATCCTTAAGGTTAAACCTCTCAAGCAGATTTCTTTTAGAAACATAGAAGATGCTTTTGGAAAGTGGCATTTTGTACGCTATCTACTACTGATAGTAGTTCAATCTCCCCAGAGAAAACTTGCAGCTTAAATCAATGGTTTTCTTGTTTAGAGCAATCCGAAGGCTAGGCGCTAGCCCAATCGCTCTTAGTAATAAGCATAAATTTAAGTTCAGATAGAAAGGAGATTGAAGTAAATGTTGCAGCTTAATATTGGCGACCGAGTACGTCATAAAACTACGGGTATTAAAGGGAAAGTTATCGGCTATGGATATCGCCAAATTAGCGATGGTTATTATTTAACCACTGTGAAAGTTGAATTGCCCTCCCACGAATCGCTCGAACCAATAGCAGAAGATTTATTTTGTCGCTGGGAAATTTGGCACGAGGATAAAATACTTGTTTACTCCTTGCCCGATTCAACAAGTTCATCAAAGTTAGCAATTAAATCATTACATATTTAAAGCGTTGCCAGTTAATATTACCGATTATTGAGTGGTTAGACAAACCCTACACCCTTTATGACAGTTAGTAATTACAGCTAACTGCCTTTTTTTAGGCAAATATTCATTAAAATTTTATCCTTACTTTATCAACTATGGAAATTACAGTGAATAATTTACCAGCCATCGTCGCAGCAGCTACCTTCGCTGCGGTTATCGGCGCGATTCTTACGGAGAGACTGCATCTGACTATTGCTGCTTTTTTGGGGGCGTTGGTGTTAGTGTTTGCCCACATCATGACTCTCAACCAAGCAATTGGTTACATCGGTCAAAGTTACGCCACTCTCGCGCTGTTTTTTGGCGTGATGGTCATGGTGCGAGCTTTTGAACCAACAAATATCTTCGCCTACTTAGGTACGCAAATGGTGATGTTAGCTAAAGGCGAAGGTAAACGACTCGTCTTAGGTGTTATTGCTATTACCACTCCCATTTGTGCGGTATTGCCCAATGCTACTACAGTGATGTTACTCGCTCCCCTAATTCCTCCCATCGCTCAAGAAGTAGGTATTGATTTTGTTCCCCTACTGATTTTGATGGTGTTTGTGGCAAATAGTGCTGGGCTATTAACTTTAGTTGGCGACCCAGCTACTTTTATTGTTGGCGATGCGGTGAACTTGAGCTTTAATGACTACCTAGTACGTTTGAGTTTGGGAGGTGCAGTTGCCGTCGGGGCAATATTAGTTTTGGCACCTTTTCTCTTCCGCAATATCTGGAACAAAAAACTGGCAGATACCAAAAATTTACCCCAGCCAAAGATTAACCACCCCAGAGTTTTACTGTTGGGTGGCTTGCTAATGGCGGCAGTGCTAACTTTCTTTGTGATTGGCGAATCTCTACCCACTCCCATTCCTCCTGCTGCGGTAGCTTTGTTGGGAGCAGCGATCGCTTTATTACTAGCAGACCGCAGTAAAATTGATACGGTCAATCATATTTTGCAGGATGTGGACTGGAGTACTCTGGTCTTTTTTATGTCTACCTTTGTTTTGATTGGCGGGCTTGAAAAAACGGGAGTCTTAAACAGTATTTCGGGTCTATTAGCGGTTATTCTCGGTAAAAATATCGCCTTGGGCTCTTTATGCTTATTAGTAGTAGTCGGTTTGTTGTCTAGCGTCGTGCCGAATATTCCCCTAGTGGTAGCGATGGTGCCTCTACTCAAACAGTATTTGGTCAATGTGGGTTTTGTCGGTGTAGAAATACTCGCTCCTGGATTTAACGGTCAATTGCCACCTGAAGTTTTGCCTTTGTTTTACGCCATGATGTTTGGGGCGACTTTAGGGGGTAACGGGACTTTGATGGGGGCATCTTCCAATATCGTGGCAGCAGGTGTAGCCGAATTACACGGCGGTCGAATTTCTTTTAGTCGCTTTCTTAGATACGGTATTCCTGTCATGGGCGTACAGCTTGCGGTGGCAGCTTTGTATATTGCTATTGCTTTCTTTTAATTATTGGAGGCATATAGCGAACGAATAGAAGGTTTAGAAGCCACAGCTATTACTCAACCGTTGGAATCAGCAGGACAAACAACAAGGCAAATTAATTAAACTTAAAAAGTTTCCTTCAGAAAAAAAAGTAAAACTATTTCGGGTTACTATTTCTACCAATAGAACGGAATATATTGCCACTAATGAGCTAACTTGTGATTCACTTGAGGAAGCTCGGAACAACTGTTCTTATCGTTGGAAAATTGAAGTGTTCCATCGCGAACTCAAACAATTAACTGGGATACAATCTTGTCACGACGAGCGCGTTCCCTTGCGTCTTACGCCGAACAGGGCTTACGCCCAAGCGTCTGCAAAGCAGACTTTGACGCGATAGCGTCTGTGGGTCGCTCGTCAATGCCGTCAAGCTCGACTTCAAAGAAATCATATTGCTGGTGCATTTTTAGTCTGGAATTATCTCAAAAATTTAGCTTATTTGACTAAGTGTACGGTTTATCAACTGAAACAAAACAGTTTATCAAAGTATCTAACTCAAGAACTCAAACATCCCTCTTTACTTATGAAGTTAGTTTAATTGCGCTTGAGTCCATATTTAGTGTTTTTGCGTAAGTCCTGTAAAGCTAAATTGCCAAAGATTTGCATATTACCATCGGTACGGTTAGGATTCACGTTCATGCTATCTTACAGAAATTGGAGGTACGCGATCGCACTTCGGCAGCAATTTTAGCCAGAGAAAAGAAATTAATTAGCGATCTTCAATAGTAATTTATCTATCAATATAGTAAAGAGTAAATGATATTTCGCTACTTGAAAGTTTTAAGATTATTTTGGTCAACTGCAATCGCGGCAGAATTAGAGTATCGGCTTAATTTTTTAATTGCTACTATTACCAGCATTGCCAATTTAGCAGGCAGTTTATTTGGCTTATTTTTGTTTTATCGCACTGGCTACACCTTTGAAGGCTGGAGTTGGCAAGAAGCTACTATTGTTTTAGGTGTTTTTACCCTGTTGCAGGGTTTTTCTGCAACTTTTCTGGTTCCCAACCTCAATCGCATCGTGCAACAGGTAGAACAAGGAACTTTAGATTTTGTCTTACTCAAACCCATTAGCAGCCAGTTTTGGCTATCTACTAGAGTTGTTTCACCCTGGGGTTTACCAGATTTGTTTTTCGGGGTTGTTTTAATTGTCTATGCAGGTTCGCAGTTGGGTTTTAGTGTATCTAATTATTTTGCCAGTATTATTCCTCTTGGTTTGGGATTTATTATTTTATATAGTCTCTGGTTTATTCTCGGTGCGACGAGTATTTGGTTTGTTAAAATTTACAACGTTACCGAAGTTTTGAGAGGCTTGCTAGAAGCAGGCAGATATCCGATGGTGGCTTATCCTGCCGTCTATCGTTTCTTTTTTACTTTTGTCGTTCCCGTTGCTTTTTTAACCACCGTACCCGCACAGGTGATGTTAAATCGCACAGAGTTTACTTTAGTTTTAGGTGCGGGTTTTCTAGCTGTGGCTCTATTTATTTTTTCTATTTTATTTTGGCGATTTGCGTTGCGTTTTTATACTAGTGCCTCTAGTTAATTTTTAAAAAAAGTCATTGTTAAGCTATAAAAACTGTTTCCAACTTTACAGAAGCAGTTTAAGTTATGATTTGATTATAAAAATCAAATAATTAAACCAATTAAATAAAGCTGGTTAGAGAAGGCAGAACTATCATGGCAAATTCTCTGTTTAATCTCGGCGCGATCGACGGCAGCAACGGCTTTGTAATTAAAGGCACCGAAGATTACAGTGTGAGTACTGCTAGCAATGCAGGAGATATTAATGATGACGGTATTGATGACTTTATCGTTAGCGCGTTTTTTGACGATACAGCCAGCAAAAGCTATGTAGTCTTCGGCGATCGCAAAATTGGTAATAACGGTAGTTTTGAACCGAGTGCGCTTGATGGTAGCAATGGTTTTGTAATTAATAGCATAGAAGAAGGCGATCGCTTTGGAGCTTCTGTTAGCAATGCGGGAGACGTTAATGGCGATGGAATTGACGATCTGATTATTGGCGCGCCAAGTGCAGAAGGTGGAAAAAGCTATGTAATCTTTGGTGGCAGCAATGTAGGCACAAACGGCAGTTTTGAATTAAGCTCCCTCGACGGTAGCAATGGCTTTGTAGTCGAAGGTATTAATAGTGGAGATTACTCTGGTAGCTCCGTTAGCGGTGCGGGAGATGTTAACAGCGATGGCTTTGGCGATTTGATTATTGGCGCGCCTGGAGCGGCAGGTATACCCTCCGACGCTCCTTATAATTATGAAAAAAATGGCGAGAGTTATGTAGTATTTGGTGGCAGCCAAATTAGCAATGATGGCAAGATCGAACTTAGTTCCCTCGATGGCAACAACGGTTTTATAATCAAAGGCATCGATGGCAGTAACCAGTTTAGTTATGAGGGCGATCGCTTTGGAGCCTCTGTTAGTAGTGCCAGAGATCTTAACGGCGATGGTTTCGACGACATAGTTATCGGCGCACCAGGTTCTTTTGATGCCTACAACAGATCGGGTGGTTACGGCGAAACTTATGTGATTTTTGGTGACAGTGAAGTTGGTAGTAGTGGCAGTGTCGATTTAGGCTCACTTGAAAGCGGCAACGGTTTTTTGATAGACGATACTTCCGATCTTTTCTTGGGAGTTTCTGTTAGTGATGCGGGAGATGTCAACGGCGATGGTTTCGACGACATAGTTATCGGTGCGGCTTATAATATACTTCAAAGAGGAGCATACCTGAGTGCCAAAGGATTGGGATATGTAATCTTCGGCGACAACGAAGCAGGGGAAAACGGCAAGATAAATCCTAACGCGCTCAATGGTAGTGACGGTTTTATCTTAGAAAGCAGCGAAGAGGGGGATCTTTTAGGTCAATCGGTAAGCAACGCAGGAGATGTCAACGGCGATGGCTTTGACGATTTGATTATTGGCGCACCTCGTGCTGGCGGCTATTACTATACCAACGAATATGGATATACATATAATTATCCTCGTCCTGGTGCTGGCGCGAGCTTTATAATTTTTGGCAATAGTCAGATTGGTAATGGCGGCACAATCTCAGTAGACGACCTTGACGGCAACAACGGTGTAGCTTTAGAAGGTATTAACAATGCCGATTTCTCAGGTTTTTCAGTAAAGGAGGCGGGAGATATTAATAACGATGGCATCGACGACCTAATTATCGATGCACCTTTTGCCGATCCTAATGGAGTCGATCTGGCAGGAGAAACTTATGTTGTCTTTGGTAACGACGCTCCCCAACTCGATCTTAATGGAGAAGAAGCAGGGATTGACTTTACTATTACCTTTACAAATAATCCAGTTCTTTTAATAGATTCTACCAACCTTCTTATAACTGACTCTAATTCCAATACTCTCTCTCAAGCTACAGTCGTTCTCACTAATCCTCTCAATAGCAAGAATGAATTTCTTGCTGCCGACACTTCTGACACCGACATTACTGCCGAATACGATGCCGTTACTGATACCCTTTCACTTACTGGTGAAGACAGCATCGCTAACTATCTTCAAGTCTTAGACACCCTTACCTATAACAACACTGCTAAAGCACTAGATACTAGTAATCGCACTGTTGAAATTACTCTCGATGATGGTGCGGCTTTTAATAATACTAGTGCTGTCGCTACCACGACTATTACCTTCGATACTACTCTTAATAACTCCAACGATGCGATCGACGGTCGAGATGGAAAAGATACCTTACTCGGACGTTCGGGAAATGATGTCTTGCGGGGTAATGGTGGCGATGACTTGCTTGATGGTGGTAGGGGTAAAGATATGCTCGACGGAGGAATAGGCGATGATAGTTTGATTGGGGGTACTGATGCCGATGAATTTGTGCTGAGAAAAGGCGAAGGAACCGATACAATTTTTGATTTTCAAGTTGGCAAAGATTCCTTAGTACTAGGCGATGGTTTGAAGTTTAAACAACTTCAAATTGGTACGAGTAATGGCGATACTGTAATTAGCATTATTGATACCGATGAACCGCTAGCTTCTTTGATGGGAATACGTGCTGCTGATATTACAAGCGATAGCTCTAGTACTACAAAATTATTTTAGTAGCATTTAAGGCAAAAATACCACTAAATCTTGAAAGTTTTGATTTAAATTGTCTGCTTTTTTGAGTTTTGTATGAACTCAAATTATATGTATAGTCAATGTAGTAATTATTTAGCTTGTGTATTGGCGATCGCGCTCAGTAAAATATTACAACTATAGCATCAGCATTCAATCTCGTAAATCTTAGGAATAGCAACAATTATTAAATTTAACTACAACTCAAGCACAAGCTAGATAGTTAGAGCTATGATTTGCCTGTAAAAATCCGTCAAATAGAACTGGTTAATTTAGGCAAATTTGCTAAAGCTAAATTATTATGGCAAATCTCTTTAGTTTAGATGACATTAATGGTAGCAATGGTTTTGTAATTAACGGTACTCAGACGAGCGATCGGCTGGGATATTCTGTCAGTAATGGGGGAGATGTAAATGGGGACGGTTTAGCAGACATCATTATCGGTGCGCCTGAGAAAATATACGAAGATTATCCTTTTAATTACTACTTCGGTAAAGGAAAAAGCTATGTAATATTTGGTGGCAGCAAAATTGATGAAGATAACGGCTTAGATTTAAATTCACTCGACGGTAGTAACGGGTTCGTCATCGATGGTGTTGAAGTAGGCGATGGTTTTGGTTTCTCTGTCAGCAATGCAGGAGATATCAATAGCGATGGCTTTGATGACATCATTATTGGTGCACCCAATTTGAATACTCCCGATTCCGAAGCAAACAAAAGCTATGTAGTGTTTGGGGGAACAGAGGTTGGTAGCGATGGCAGTATCGAACTAAGTTCTCTCGATGGTAGCAAGGGCTTGGTAATTGATGGTGTGGCAATAGGGGACGACTTGAGATTTTCCGTCAGCAGTGCTGGCGATGTCAATAATGATGGAATTAACGACATTATCATTGGCGCACCCGATGCTAACGCTGGGGAGTTCGAGCTAGCTGGAAAGAGCTATGTAATATTTGGCGATCGCGAAGCTCTCGGCAATGGTAACGTTATTGAGTTAGATTCACTTGATGGTAGTGACGGCTTTGCGATCGACGGCACCACTGAATATGATTACTCTGGTCGTTCTGTCAGTAGTGCAGGTGATGTTAACGGCGACGGTATCGACGATCTGATTATCGGCGCGACTGGCACTACTCCTGGAAACAATGTCACGGGGAACAGCTATGTGATATTTGGTAGCAATGGTCTTGGTAATAGTGGCACTATCGATCTAAATGCACTTAATGGAACTGACGGTTTTGTAATTGATGGTATTCCCGACTTCCAGAAGTCAGGTTTCAGGGTCAGCAGTGCGGGAGACTTTAACGGTGACGATATTGACGATCTAATCATCGGCGCACCAGGTGCTGAATTTAGTGGAGATGGAAAGAGCTATGTGATTTTTGGCGATGAAGGACTTGGTAGTGATGGAGTTATCGACGTATATTCTCGAAATAACGTCAACAGCTTGGTTATTTCACCTGAGTCTAATGACTACAAATTTGGAAGTTCTGTCAGCAACGCAGGCGATGTTAATGGTGATGGCTTTGATGATATTGTTATCGGTGTTCCCAATTCTAGTAACTATTTGATAGGAGGGATAGGAGAAAGTTATGTAGTGTTTGGGGGAGAAGAAGTCGATGACATCAATTTTTTAAGTATAGGAAGTAATTTCAATAATATTGCGGTCGATAATATTGCGGTGCTTGAAGGAATAAATGGAGGCGATCGCACTGGTAATTCTGTAAGTAGTGCAGGAGATATTAACCAAGATGGTATTGATGATTTGATTATTGGTGCGCCTAATGCCGACCCCAATGAAAATGATGGTGCGGGAGAAAGCTATGTAGTATTTGGCAACGCTGCTCCAGAACTCGACCTCAACGGGGATGCAGCGGGTATCGATTTTACTACTACTTTTACTGGTACTCCTGTCTTTGTTGTCGATGTTGACAACCTTACAACAGGCAATTCTACTAGCTCCGACACTTTTTCTCAAGCAACAATAGTTCTCAGTAATGCTTTTGATGGCAATAAAGAGTCACTTGCTGTCGATACCTCTGGAACCAACATCACTGCCAAGTATGAAGTTGAGGGATCTCGGAGGATTACACTAACACTTACTGGCGAAGACAGTATTGACAATTATCAACAAGTTTTAAAAACCATTACTTACAACAATACTGCTGAAGCTCCGACAAGAGGCGATCGCCTTATCGATTTTTCTGTTGATGAAGGAGCGGTATTTAATAGCACCAGCAAGATCGCCACGACTAGAATCGCCATAGATACGATTTTTAGCGAAAACCAAAACGTTTTTAACCTTGAAAACGTCAATGGTAGCAACGGCTTTGTAATTAGCGGCATCGCTGAAGGCGATCGCTTCGGTTACTCAGTCAGCAATGCGGGTGATGTCAATAACGACGGTATCGCCGATCTAATTATCGGCGCACCCAATGCTAATCCCGCAGGAGAAAGCTATGTCGTCTTTGGTGGTAAAGGTATCGGTAGCGACGGTAGTATCGACCTTAGTTCTTTTGACGGTAGTAAAGGTTTTGTTATAAATGGAAACGATAGCGATCGCGCTGGTTTTTCTGTCAGTAATGCAGGTGATGTCAATGGCGATGGTATCGATGACCTGATTATCGGCGCACCTGGTACGGAAAATTACTCTAACGATACTGGTGGAGGAAAAAGTTATGTGTTGTTTGGAAGAGTAAAACTCGGCAGTGATGGAAATGTCGAGCTAAACTCTCTTGATGGCAGTAATGGCTTTGTAATTAAAGGTATTGAAGCAGGCGATCGCGCTGGTTACTCTGTCAGTAATGCAGGGGATGTTAACGGTGATGGTTTCGACGATTTAATTATTGGCGCACCTAATGCAGCTGGTACAGAGACTGATTATAGAAACAATGGCGAAAGCTATGTAGTGTTTGGCGGCAGTGAAGTCGGCATTGATGGCAGTTTGGAACTAAGTTCCCTTAACGGCACCAATGGCTTCACACTAAAAGGCATTAACGATGAAAAAGATTTATTTAGTAGAAACGATCGCTTTGGCTATGCTGTCAATGGTGGAGGAGATATTAATGGCGATAGCTTTGACGACATAATTATTAGCGCACCAGATTCGGTCGATGATTATAGCTATGGTGGTTACGGAGAAACTTATGTAATCTTTGGTGACAAGGGAGTCGGTAGTAATGGCAGTATCGATCTAAATTCCCTCGACGGCAGTAATGGCTTTGTTGTTGATGACAACTCTTACGAACGCTATTTTGGTGCTTCTGTAAGTGTTGACGGAGATATTAACGGTGACGGCTTTGATGAAATAATTATAAATGTAGCTTACGCTGAGATAGGTAGAGGAGGCTATTTAGTTGCGTCTGGAACGGGTAATGTAGTATTTGGTAGCAATGATATTGGAGCTAGCGGCAGTATCGATCTCAATGCACTAGATGGCAGCAATGGCTTTACTCTAGAAAGTGATGAAGAAGGTGATAATTTAGGTAGATCGGTAAGCAGTGCGGGAGATGTCAACGGCGATGGCTTTGAAGACTTGATTATCGGTGCCCCCGATGCAGGTCGATACTATTACTCTCCATACAGCGGCTACACACTTCAAGGTTCTTATGCAGGTCCAGGTGCGAGCTTTATAGTTTTTGGCGATAGCGAAGTTGGCAGCGATGGCAAGCTTGCAGTAGACGCTCTTGACGGCAAGAAAAGTATAATTTTAGCGGGTAGTGACATCGGTGATGAGACTGGTTTTTCAGTGAGCGGTGCGGGAGACATCAACGACGATGGCATTGATGACATAATTATTAGCGCACCTGCTGCTGGTAATTTAATTTCGGGTAATAGTCGCACTTTCAGCGATCGCCGAGGAGAAAGCTATATTATCTTCGGCAATGCCGCACCTCAACTAGACCTTAACGGCATAGATACAGGCATCGACTCGCTCGCTACCTTTACTGACAGTCCCGTTTCTGTCTTAGATGGCAACAATCTCACCTTGACCGATTCTAATTCCAATGCCCTCTCTGAAGCAACGGTAGTTATTACCAATCCCTTCAATAAAGGTAACGAGTTACTGTCTGCCGATACTACTGGAACCAAGATCTCTGCCGATTATAATCTTGCTACTGGTACTCTTTCACTCACTGGTGAAGACAACATTGATAACTATCGCCAAGTCCTAGAAACCGTTACTTACAACAATACTGCTGAGACTTTAGATACGAGAAATCGCACGCTCGAATTTACTCTCGATGATGGTGCGGCTTTTAATAATACTAGTGCTGTGGCTACAACTACAATTGACTTCAGCACCGCTGTTTCTGGTTCGGGTGGACAAAAGACATTTACTGTCAATACTGGCGATGGTCGAGTAATCATCAGTGACTTTGGCGGCGTGGGTACTGGGATTAATCCTCCCGCCAGGGTTATTGATGAGGTCGATACTCTTAAATTCGTTGGTTCGCAGTTAACTGCCGATAATCTAATTCTCACTCAAAACCAGAAAGATTTAGAACTTACTTTTAAAGGAGTAGGAGACACCACAGTTATTCTGTCAGACTTTAACTTAGAACAGCTAGATAATTTACCTTCTGGTATCGGTAATATTTTGTTTGACGGACAACAAAAGATTAAAGATAGCTTCGATGTATTTAATGCCGAGCAAATTCGCTCTCGCGTATTTAATTTTAATACGGCGACATTTTTAAACGACTTGGATAATACCATTCAAGGGTTTAATAACTCCAACGATGTGATTAACGGTCAAAAAGGTAATGACGTGTTACTGGGACGTTCGGGAAATGACGTGTTGCGGGGTAATGGTGGCGATGACCTGTTGCTTGATGGTGGTGCTGGTAAAGATCTGCTCGATGGAGGAATAGGTAACGATGGTTTGTTTGGTGGTACTGGTGCCGATGAATTTGTGCTGAGAAAAGGTAAAGGAACCGATACAATTTTTGATTTTCAAGTTGGCAAAGACTCTATAGTGCTAGCCGATGGTTTGAAGTTTGAGGAATTGGCAATTACAAGCGATCGAGGTCAGACAGAAATTAGTTTGAAAGACACTGATAAAATTCTAGCGACTTTGATAGGAGTAAATGCTGATAATCTTACTATGACTGACTTTTCCTAACTGAGGTTTTGAGTATGAGCGGGTAGGCGTAATAATTTATAAAACCGTCAATCGAGTTTTTACTCTATTGCCTGTTGCCTGCCCAAATTATTTTATATTTAATTACACTCATCTACTCATGCTTTTTCTATGACCTCGATCGCCTAAGATTTAGCTTAAGCTTTTAGATGCTCGACGGCTTATGAACAAACCTGACAACATTTCTTCCTGGCTCGATCGCGATCCTGTTGCGGCTTGGGTATTTCTCGCACCCGCACTAGTTTTGCTGGCAATTTTTCTATTTTTTCCGATTGCTTATTTACTCTATTTGAGTTTTACCACTGGCAGTTTTACAGTTGACGGCGTTCGATGGGTAGGCTTGTATAACTATCTAAGGCTGTTTACCGATGAAGATTTTTGGCAGGTAATTGGTAACACGGCTTACTTTACTGTAGCGACGGTTATTCCTACTATTGTTATTCCTTTGGGATTAGCTGCTTTATTAAATAAATCTCTGGCTTTACGAGGAATCTTACGCACTGCTTACTTTATTCCTTCCATTACCTCTGTGGTGGCTGTGGGTTTAGCTTTTCGTTGGCTATTTCAAACTCAGGGACCTGTAAATAGTTTGCTAATTTGGTTGGGACTAGAGCCAATTCCCTGGTTGAGTAGTACCGTTTGGGCGATGCCCGTACTAATTTTATTAAGCAGTTGGAAACAGTTAGGTTTTAATTTGGTCGTATTTTTAGCTGGCTTACAAACTATTCCTCAATCTCGTTACGAAGCTGCCGAACTAGATGGTGCCAATGGCTGGCAGAAGTTTTGGTATGTAACCCTACCAGGACTGAAACCAACTTTAATTTTTGCGATTTTAACTACGGCTATTTTTACTCTCCGTAGTTTCGAGCAGGTTTATATCATTACTGGTGGTGGACCGTTAAACTCGACTAACGTTTTGGTTTACTATATTTACGAACAAGCTTTTGCTCGTTTTGAATTTGGCTATGCTGCTGCCGCTGCTACAGTTTTGCTCGCGATCGCGGCTATCTTGGTTTATTTCTATCTGCGAGTTTGGAATGAAACTACTGAATAGTTTATTTAGAAGTTATTAACTAACTCGATATCTTATGGCTTTTGATTCTAATCTTCCTAAATGGGCGATCGCGGGGTTAGCTTTTCCGCTAATCTTTCTTAATGGATGGCTGCTGTATCAGTTAGGTTCGCTCTTACAACCCGTTACTAACATTGTAATTACCGCCACCCTAATCGCGGCTCTGCTCGATTATCCGATAAAATTTTTGGAGCAGCAGAAAATCGCCAGAGGCTGGGCGATCGCTTTTGTATTGCTAATTACTCTTTTGTTGGCATCTATCGCCATTATCTTTCTAGCTCCTTTAGTGTGGCAACAACTACTCGATTTTGCAGAGCGATCCCCGCGTTGGATCGAACAAGCCAAAACCCAAATACTTCAGCTAAGCGATCGTTTAAACTTTGAAAATTCACTCCTTAATGTTGACCAGCTAATAGTACAAGCCACCAATCAACTTTCAAACGCTCTCAATTCTGCTACTAGCAAAATTGTTAACATTATCCTTGGCACTATTGATAGTGCCGTAAATTTTTTGGCTACATTTATACTTAGCATCCTTCTCGTATTTAGTGGAGAACGGCTCTGGAACGGAATTTTAAGCTGGTTTTCGGACAACTGGCGAACTCGAATTCAAAACTCCTTACGATCGAGTTTTCAGAGATATTTTTTAGGACAGGCAACACTGGCACTCATTCTGGCGACAGCACAGTCTATTGCTTTTGTGGTTTTAAACGTACCTCTGGGACTATTGTTTGGCATCTTTATCGGGCTGGCTAGCTTGATTCCTTTTGGAGGCACGATCGCAATTTTGGGAATAAGCATTCTGCTAGCTTTTCAAAATGTTTGGCTGGGTTTAAAAGTGCTAATTGTGGCAATTATTGTAGTACAAATCAACGATAATTTAGTTGCACCACGCCTAATTGGAGGCATCACTGGTTTAAATCCAGCAATCATAATTGTTGTTTTGTTAATTGGGGCAAAATTTGCAGGCTTTCTGGGATTGATACTAGCAGTACCCACCTCTAGTTTCATCAAAAAAATTGTTGATATCGTACGAGAGCCAGTAGCATACAACGAGCAAAACAATGTTGTTTGGGAAAATAAAACAGTTAATTAATACTTTTTTGATTTTCCCAGTGATAGGTGTCATGTATAGCAACTAAATTACCTGTTAAGACATCATAGCGATCGCATTAGTTTTTTAATTTATAAAAAATGCAGGGACGTTCTAAGAACTTCCCTGCAGATAACATTATTAATTTACCTGGATTCGGAATTATTTATTCAATCCCTTCAATCTTGTCTTCCACTTCCTGATACAGTTCCCGCAAACGGTCCAGGTTTTCTTCGCTAGTTTCCCAGTAACCGCGTCCGTTGACTTCGAGCAAAGTACCGACGATTTTACGGAAAGAATTGGGGTTCATGTCCATCAAACGCTTACACATTTCAGGGTCGTCGATAAAGGTAGTGTTAACATCTTCATAAACCCAGTTATCTACCGCATCGGCAGTTGCCGACCAGCCCATCGTATTGACCAGACGCTTGGATAGTTCGCGGACACCTTCATAACCGTGACTTAGCATCCCTTCGTACCATTTGGGGTTGAGTAGTTTAGTACGGGCATCTAAACGGACGGTTTCGGAGAGAGTACGAACCTGGGCATTAGCGGTAGTGGTATCGGCAATATATGCTGTAGGCATTTTGCCGTCATCTCTGAGGCTGGAGACGATTTTGGTGGGGTCGGAGTCGAAGTAGTGAGAAACATCAGTTAAACTAATTTCCGATGAATCTAGGTTTTGGAAGGTAACATCGGCTTTTTTTAAGGATGACTCGAATACCTGACGACCTTCTTTCATAACTCCTGGGTTGTCGGAGTCAAAAGCAAAGGATTTGCGGTTGAGATACATATCCTGAAGTTCTTTTTCTTCTTCCCAACTGCTGTTTTCCACAGCCAGGTTGATGTTAGAAGAGTACGAACCAGAAGCGTTAGAAAAGATACGGGTTGCTGCCTGACGAATATTGACCCCCATTTCTGCTGCCTGTTCCTGGGCGTGTTTGCGGACGAAGTTCATTTCTATGGGTTCGTCGGCTTCGGCTGCCATTTTGACACCGCGATCTAAGAGGTTCATCTGATTGATAAACAGATCGCGGAAGACACCAGAACAGTTAACTACTACATCAATCCGAGGACGACCTAATTCTTCCAAGGGAATTAGTTCCAGCTTATTGACTCTACCCAAAGCATCGGGGACGGGACGTACTCCAATCATCCACATGATTTGTGCTAGAGATTCGCCATAGGTTTTAATGTTATCCGTACCCCAGAGAACGCAGGCAATAGTTTCGGGATATTCTCCACCGTTATCTATTTTTTGGCGTTCTATTAAGCGATCTACAACGATTTTTGCTGATTTAACCGCCGCCAGGGTAGGAATTGCCTGGGGATCTAAAGCGTGAATGTTTTTACCTGTAGGCAAGACATTGGGGTTGCGGATCGGATCGCCTCCAGGTCCTGGTAGTACGTATTCACCTTCTAAAGCCTTGAGTAAACCACCGAGTTCGTTATCGGCGCAAACTTGTTCTAAGCAGAATTCAAGATATTCAAATAGTGGTTTTAAAGCTTCGGCATCGACATTTTTATAGCCGTGTTGGTGTAAGGCTTCAACCCAGGGTGATTTTTTACCAATATTTAAAAAGTTGAGTTTGGATACCATCGAGACTCTACCTTCGGCATCTACCTGGGCTTTAACCAAAGCAGATACGGCAGCACGAGTAGCCTGTGTGATGTCTTGAAGTAACTGTACATCTTTTAAAACGCCGCGATCGTTATTGGCATAAATTTCATCGATATCGCGTCCGATGCTGTTGGCAATAATGCGGGGTAAAGAGACAATTTCTTCTTCTTCGCGGTCTAAATTGGAAATATTGACTAAAGTAGCGATCGCTTCTTCGGCTGTTGGCGGTTTACCAATTACGTGCAAGCCACAGGGCAATAAACGAGATTCAATTTCCATCAGCTTTTTGTAAACCAAGCCGATAATTGTATCCCGTTCTTCTTTGGTCATTTCCTTGGCAGTTTTATTGGGAAAGTCAATATCTCGATCTAAGTTAACAAGCTTGGCTTGGTCGATAACCGTATCGACAATTTGAATACCCCGTCCGCCATCTTTAAGGCTTTGATAGGAACCGATCAGTTCCCCTAATTCTTTTAAACCCTTATATAAACCAGCATTTTCCGCAGGAGGAGTTAGATAAGAAATAGTCGAAGCATAGCTGCGGCGTTTGGCGATGGTAGCTTCGGAAGGATTGTTTGCCGCATAGTAATAAATATTGGGGGTACTACCGATCAAACTATCGGGATAACAGTCTCCAGACATACCCATTTGTTTTCCTGGCATGAATTCTAGCGAACCATGAGTACCAAAGTGCAGTACCGCATCGGCTTTCCAAATACTTTCTATGTAGGTGTAGTAAGCAGCAAAACCGTGATGGGGAGAAGCAGAACGAGAAAATAACAGGCGCATGGGGTCGCCTTCGTAACCAAAGGTAGGCTGTACGCCAATAAAGACGTTGCCAAACTCTTTACCGTAGATTAGTAAATTTTTACCATCACTATTTAAATGTCCTGGTGGTTGTCCCCAGTTTTCCTCTAGCTTGACCGAATAAGGAGTTAGTCTTTCGTACTGTTCTACCGACATGCGATGGGCAATATTAAGTTCGGGTGAAGCATACTGCGCCTGGGCATCGTGAATTACCGCCTCCATCAATTCTTGGGGAGATTCGGGTAAGTCTTTTACGTCGTATCCGTTGCCTCGAAGTCCTTTCATTACTTCGTAAATCGAACCGAAGACATCTAAGTATGCAGCCGTACCGACATTACCTTTATCGGGTGGAAAGCTGAATACGGTGATGGCAACTTTTTTAGCTAGTTTGGGTTTTTTACGCAATACTGCCCACTTCATCGCTCTACGGGCGATCGCTTCAACCCGATCCTGTAGGGCGATCGCTCTACCAGTCGCACCGTCTCTACCAGAGGCAATAATCGGTTCGATCGCGCCATCTAGTTCGGGAATGGCAATTTGTAAAGCAACCTGTACGGGGTGCAGTCCCAACTCGCTCGACTCCCATTCTTCGGTAGTTTGAAATACTAAAGGTAATGCCACCATATAGGGACGGTTGAGGCGTTTTAAAGATTCGATCGCTTTGGGATGATCTTGTCTGGCAGGACCTCCTACCAGGGCAAAGCCTGTTAGGGAAACTACGACATCGACAATAGCCTGTTTCTCTCCCGTCGCCCCAAAATAAGCATCTACTGGCTTGGAAAAGTCTAATCCTCCTGCAAACACGGGAATAACTCGCGCTCCCATACATTCTAGTTCTTGTACCATTGCTACATAGTGAGCATCGTCCTGAGTAACTAAGTGAGTGCGTTGCAGTACCAAACCCACACAGGGAGCTAAAGGATCTTTGACATCTTTACTGATGTCGGGGCGGCTATCGTACCAGTTGAGATATTCACCAACATCCTCAAACATTTTTGGTGCGAGAGGATGCCAGATGCCCATGTCTGGATAGACAATTGGTTCGGCGTACTGTAAAAACTTGTCGTTGGGGTATACGTACTTATCTGCCAGCATCAGCAAAAAGTTTTCCAGGTTATCGGCGTTACCACCCAACCAATACTGAAAACTCAGCATAAAGTTACGGGCATCCTGGGCTTTTTCTACAGGCAAGTACTTTAACACTTTAGGCAGAGTCCGCAATAGCTTGAGCATCGCATCTTGAAACGAACTACCAGACTGTTGCTTGCGCTTCCGCATAAACTGAGCGATCGCGCTTTTGGATTGTCCTAGTTGCGCCATTGAAAAGCTGCCTAGTTTGTTGAGACGCATAACTTCGGGCATGGAAGGGAAAACAATAGCGGCATCCAGGCGATCGCGATGGGGCTTGACTGCTTCGACTACTTTTTGAGCTAAATCTTCGATAAAAATTAAAGATGCAATAAATATATTTGCCTCTGCTACATCTTGCTGAAAGTTGGAGTAGTTTTCTGCATCTCGCAATTCTTCAATTAAATAACCGCATAGTTCTACTGCCAAATGAGGATTATTGCTATTAATCGATTTAGCAGCTTCGGTTAGGGTGCTTTGATACTGAGGCTCTAGCACGACATAGACCACCTTTAGTAGTTCGCGTCCATTTAGTGCTTCGGGAGTTACGCGCCGAATGGTGGACTTGACGTGAGTGAACATAAATTTGACTCTCCTTCTTGAACTTAACGGGGCTTTATAGAACGATCGCCGATCTTAAGATAAGGTTTGTAAAACCTACAAAATTGCCAATCTCTATTTATTTATCAAATAATGCACCCCAAAATTATGATATTTGGGGATTTGACACATTTCGATAAAAAAAAATTGATTTATGTTAACAAAGTTTTACAAAAAGTTATAGCAATTACTCACTTGCTTTTTTGCAAAATTTTACTTAAATTTATTGACAAAAAACACCCGTTATGAAAACAAAAAGATGATAATGAAACGTCCAGAAGACAGGGAAGAGCGATCGCTATAAAGCCTCCCCTGGTAAATTTGACCTAATTTCGACTGAGCTAGTATCTACACTGGTCACGCCTTCTACATTTTTAGCAATATCTTTCATTCTGTTGAGAAGATATAAATTAGAAATAGTTCCTTTTAAAATTACCGTGCTACCTTTTTGGGCGACATAAACATCGGAAATACTGGCAAGCTCTAAATCTTGTTCAAACGCTCTGACAACTCTTTGAGCCAAACCACTCAAATCTAACTTCCCATATAAACCAACTCGTTCTAAAGGAATTGATTTTTTTTCTAAATTATTAATTCTTAAATAAAGTCCGAACAAAACCAATGCAATTATCGGTATAGATGTCAATAATAAGAACCATGTTTGCCAAGTTTTTCGGGAATAGCTAGAAAGCTCTGTTTGTAATTTTGGTACATTTAAATATAATTCATTTAAACGCTGACGAAGTTTAGCTTGCTCTATTGCTTGTTCTCTAGTTAGAGATTGTAATCTTAAAATTGCATTAGTCGCTCTATCGGATGTCTGTTTCTTTTCACTTAAAGTAGCAACGTTATTTAAATAAGATCTACTATTTAATTTGCTTAAAATAACTCCAGAGTCAGTTTGAATCAGTAATTTTTCTAGCAATCCAGAACCAATTTGAGTATATCCTTTATCTACAGAACGAATAGCCGCAGCAATATCCTGAAAACTCGTATCTTTTAGCAAATAACCTTTTGCTCCAATCGCTAGTGACTTAGTAATATATTCTTCATTATCATAGGAGCTAAAAATTAAGATTTTAGTATGGGGGAATTTACCAGTAATGATTTTAGCAGCATCAATTCCATTGATACCAGGCATTTCTACATTCATTAAAACAATATTTGGTTTTAATTCTTTCACCTTCTCGATCGCTGTAAAGCCATTATCGGCAACTCCAAGAATTTGAAAGTCTTCCTCAGTTTCGAGCGCAGTTTTAAGAGCTTCTCGAATCATTTTTTGGTCATCTACTAATAAAATAGTAATCATTTCAATACAATTTGAAAATAAAAAATAATATAGTTTATTAAATTAAAAATAATTTTAAGTTTAAGCAATAACTCGTAAGTAATAATAAGTATTTATATCATTGCTTATGTTTTGCTAAAGTGTAAATGTTTTTACTTAACCTTTAACAAACTATTAACTGTATCTTTATAAAACTAAGTAGACTGGTTTTTAAAAAGTTGCAGATTATATTTTTCTAACCTGACGTGAATTCGATGAGAAGAACATTGGCTAGTTTGGCTTTAGGGAACAGGGAACGGGGAACGGGGAATGGATAACGGTGAATAGCCTATTATTTCATTCCTATCGTTCGAGAATAAAATCTATCGAACTGACGTTAACCTGGAAGTTTTTAAATCGGGTCTACAATGATGGGCAACATTTCACTTAATTTCCCAGTCTGCCCAAACCACTCAATTTTAAGTTGACAGAATACTATTTATCTAGACGCGGTTTTTAAACTTTTTAAGTTTGAGGAGGATGATACTCGATCCAATGTTTGGCAATATCGAGACGACGAGCGATCCAAACCCTATCGTGGCTTTGGACATAATCAATAAAGCGGGCTAGTGCTGCAATGCGACCTGGTTTTCCTGCAAGTCTGGCATGAAGACCTACTGACATCATTTTAGGACTGGTTTCTCCTTCGGCATACAAAACATCAAAGGCATCTTTGAGATAGGTATAAAAATCATTGCCGCTATTAAAACCAGGGGCAACGCAATATTTCATATCGTTATTATCGAGAGTGTAGGGAATAATTAGATGGGGTTTGCCTTCTACCGTTACCCAATAGGGCAAGTCATCATTATAAGCATCGGAATCATATAAAAAACCCCCTTCTTCGACAATCAAGCGACGAGTATTGACACTAGGCGCATAGCGACAGTACCAACCCAACGGACGATCGCCTGTCAGTTTTTTTAACGAGGCTACGGCTTTTTGAATGTGTTCTCTTTCTTCTGCTTCATCTAATAGATGGTAGCCAATCCATCGCCAACCATGACAGCAAATATCATAGCCCGCATCGACTATAGCTTTTGTCGCTTTGGGATTGCGTTCTAATGCCAGTGCCGCGCCAAATATAGTTACCTTGATGTTTTTTTCTTTAAATAAGCGCAGCAACCGCCAAAAACCAGCCCTACTGCCATATTCATAGACGGATTCTACCTGTAAATCTCGCATTCCCTTCCCCATCGACGAGCCAGGAACTTCCCTTAAATAAATTTCCGAAGTATCGTCGCCGTCGGGAATAGAATATTCCGAGCCTTCTTCGTAGTTTAAAACTATTTGCAGTGCTATTTTGGCATCATTAGGCCATTGAGGATGGGGAGGATTAGCACCATAACCGACTAAATCTCGCGGATAAGACATATTAGAACTCAAAGTTTATAAAGTTTGGCTATAAATTATATTTTTATTGAACGATCTATCTATCGGAGTATTCTGTTTCCTATCCAATCATTTAGCGATCGCACCACTGTCATCTGCTTTAATTATTGACTAAAATATAAATACAAATATTAAATCGTTCATCTTTCTTTTGACTATTTGAAGAAAGACGGAAGTAAGGAAAATACTTATATCCTGAAGGAACGCACCTCACAACGACACGACAACGGAGGTGACATCCATGAAACTAACCTATCGGGGAGTACAATATATTGAAGCTCAAGCAGAACCAAAACGTCCAATAGTCGATAATCAGGAGATTATTTATCGAGGAAATTCTTCTAAATCGAGAATTGTTCCCAAATTTCCTTTGTCGAAATATATTCTACAGCTATTTTATAAGTCTGAATCAAAACCAATCTTCGATCCAATTACCTTTTGGTACGAACACAAAAGAGATTTTATCGAAGATTGCTGGTTGTTAGACGATGTAGAAAAACTCAACTTTTGTTGGAAATTAACCTTACATTTAGAAAAAACTAAAGCTTTAGAGCAACACCAAAAAAGTAAGAAGACCCAATTAAAATATCGCGGCGTTACCTACTACCGATAAAATTTCGAGCGACTACTGTGACGCGGGCAGTTTTTATGGTTCGGGCTAGCATTCAATTCTGCTGCTATAGTTGTTCTCCACGGGCTTGTGTCTGAAGCTCTCTAAGGGTTTCACGCTGTCTGGCTTTAGATTTTGTGCCGCCAGTAAGGTTAGAGACAATGATAAACGCTGCCAGACCAACTAAAGGACTGATTAAGGTAGGAAAACCATCAAAATCGGTGGTGAATATTCCATTAGGGATGTGAAATAGAGTATTTTCAATACCAAAAGTAGTTGGCATCAAAACAAATAATACTAATCTCGTTAGCGAACCCAAAATAATACAGGAAAGCGCACCTTGCCAAGTAGCTTTAGACCAGTAAATTCCACCAGCTAAAGGAACTAGCAATCCAGCAAATCCCAGATCGAAAGCTAGTAGAAGTAAAACTCCTGTTTGCGGTACTCTCAAAGCAAAAAATACTCCCAAAGCGGTAATTACAAAAGCCATGACGCGAGTAACTAAAAGCAGTCTATCTCCTGCCGCATTGTGGTCGTCGTGACGAATGCCAATAATATTGTGAGCGATTACCGAAGAAGTACCCAAAATAGCTCCATCTGCAGTAGAAAGGGAAGCAGAAAGAATTGCTACGATTACCAATAGTCCCAATAGTGGAGGGATAACACCATCGAGCATGGCATAGAGAATTGGTCCATCAGGTGTAATTCCTGCTTCTGCCAGAATTTGGGGTGCCGAAAGAGCGATTAAGGAAAAAGGAATACCAATAATTAAAGTTCCCACGCAGCCAATCAAACATGCTCTACGAGCGGTTTCTGGACTATCTGCTGCAAAAACTCGTGCCATAAAATCGATCGCGACGATATCTCCCAAGCCTAATGCCAGTAAGGTTGCCCAGTTAATTGCCGCACCAGCAGCAGGATCTGTTAGTTGAGCAAAAGCAAAAGGACCAGTATCGGCAGGAATGGTTAAACCAAAATTGACTGCCACAAAAATTAGTAAGGCAATCGAGCCAATAAAGGCAATCGCTACTTGTATAGCATCGGTATAAGCAACGGCAAATAGACCGCCACTAGCTGTATAAATGAACACGACAATCGCCAGCAGCATGACTCCCGCTGTGTAACTCGTTCCTAAAAAGGCTTCAAATAAGTAACCACCCGCTACCATATTTCCTGCCAACAAGAAAGAAAAACTCAAAACCATGAGTAGTGATGCTACTACTTCGGTTTTACGATTGTATTTGACTCGATAGAAATCTGGTAGGGTAATCAAACCCATGCGGTTCATTGGTTTGGCAAAGAAAAGTGCCGTTAGTAATAAGCACAAAGCCAACCCAATAGGTAAAGAGGCACCTGCCCAGAAACCAAACTCTGCTACTAAGTCTGTATTGCCTAAAGTAGCGTTAGAATCTACCGACTGTGCCATCAATGTTGCTGCCGCCAGGGGTAAAACCAAACCCCGACCCGCAACGAGATAGTTTTCGCTATCTCCTTTAACTTGCTTTGCCGCCCATACCCCAATGCCCAAAGTGGCAAACAAAAATACTAAAATTCCCCAAAATAGAAGTTTTTCGGTCATAAATGCTCCTAGTCAACTCTAGTTATCTAAATATTTCTTTTACTATTGACGTAGCAGTTTAGACGTTTATGTATACGGTATTTGTTCGAGTCGAACAGTTTATCTGCACGAAGACTGTTTCTCAAACTCTAAGCAACTCCGCTTAATTAAACATGAAATAGTTTTGGTTTGGGGGTTTGGGGATATAGGGATTTGGGAAAATTAGAGAAAAAGAAGCAAAATTTTTGCGGCGATCGCTTCAATTCCCCCAACTATTATAATTTGTGCCGTTCGGATATTACCATCTTGGTTTTAAGCTAATTTTAGCGTTATCATATAAATATATAAAAACAGTATATTTTGCTACTAAAAGGAGGCATTTATGACTACTACCAACAACACAAACCGTAACTGGACTACTAAAAAACTCATCCACTTCAGTCGCAGTATCGGTCAAGCTTACTGCTTGGGAATAGATAATGGTCGTTCTAAAAGATCGGCAGATTCTTGGACAACGGAAAAATTTATTGACATGAGCAGAAATTTAAGTTCTGCCTATGGCGTAGATTATTAAGCTTTCAGACATTAGTTATTTGTATTTGAAGTTTGTTTTGCCGATACTGCTAAATAAATGCCGAATAAAACTACGGCAAACGCCAGCCAATTGTAAAGACTCAACTGTTCGGCAAAGATAATCATCGCCAAAACTGCGGCAATTACGGGAATTGATAGCATCGATACGGCGACAAATCCCGAAGAGAATTTAGCCAAGCTATAAGTAAGCAGTCCCTGTCCTAATGCTTGAGAAATTGCACCCAAACCGATAACTGCCAACCAACCAGTAAGAGAAATTGGTAATAGTTGACCTTCAGTAAAAAAAACCAAAGGCAGAACGAACAAACCTCCCGCCAAGCTAGTCCACTGCATGATTATTGGCGTAGAAAATTCCACTCTTAACTGTTCTAAACTTAAAATACTAACTGCCGAAAACATAGCCGCTACTAAAGCCGCACCGTCACCCGTCAGGTTACTATCTGCTAGCTGCATATCCTCAATGCCTATTGCTACAGCACCGCCAATTGCCACCGCCATACCTGCAATGAAACGCGGAGAAAATCGCTGACGAAATATTAGCCAGCCACCTAAAGTAGTAAAAATCGGCATCATGTTATTAAGCAAGGTAGAATTGGCAATACTGGTTTGAGTCAATGACCATGCCCACAGTGATAGCGAAATAGCAAAGCTTATTCCCGCAATTAGCAATAAAATTATCCCTCGTTTGGTATAGGGTTGCGATTGAGACACTCCCTCTGGATTGAGCAGAGAAAAGGTTTTTACTTGATTCCAAATGCTAAATACAACTGCGGCAATTAACAGGCGATCGCAAGTAATCGCATTAGGTTCTATTTCTCTTTCGGCGATCGCAATTAGAATAGAAGCTGAAGCAATACCTAGTAAAGCGACACCTAAAGCTATAGGTGCAATCCAATTACTCGCAGAAACAGTTTCTCTGCCGATTTTTCCTAGCCGAAACTGATACATAAAAACAATAACTTCTAACTACGCATACTGTATTCAGTTAAAAGTTAAATTTAAAAAACTAATGCAATCGGCGATACATTTTGAATAATTAGCAAATTAAGAAATAACAAATAGGCGCGATCGCAATAGATATATTACTTAAAAAGCGATCGCGCCTATTATAAATTAAAGAGTTATGTCTAAAGATACCGAATTTTCTAATGTGTCGCAGTTAGATTGCTTGCAGCATCTTTAGCTCAAATTGAGTTAAAGTCTCAAACAGATCGCTTGAGTCCCATTGGTTCGATAGCGTTGCGGGTAAAGTTAACTCGTTCTTCAAAGTCGAGTTCCTTAATCATCTCGACAAAATTATTGGTTTTTTCGGGCAAAACGTAATCATCAGGAAGGTTAATAATTGTATTTTTTTCCATTCCCTGTGCTAGTAATAACCAAAATTCTAACTCGCCACTAGAACTTAATGCGCCATATTCATGAGAAATTGGTGTATCTTTGCTCTCAACAATGTCTCTTTGTACCTGTAGCTGTTCTTCTGAGGACATAGCCTTTACTTTATCGAATAAAGTGTGTCCCAAAGTATCGACATCAGAAGCAGGTGCGGGATCGAGATTTTCTTTAAGATCTAAATAAACCCCGTCCAGTTTGAAAACTGGAGTTTTGGCTCAAAATCAAATAGGCTGATTAAGAGAAGAAAAATAAGATCGATTTGATGTTAAAAGTAGATTACGCTCGTTGGAATCAAAGCAAAGAGTTATTAAGAACAGAGGCATTGGCTGCCAAACATCCTCGAACAAGAGAGAGACTGATGGCATTGTATGAAATTAGTGAAGGGAAAAGTGCTACAAAGGTAGGGGAACAAACCCGAAGAAATCCCCAAACAGTAATGGAATGGGTGCATCGTTATAATCAAGAAGGTCTCAAAGCCGTCGAGTATCAAAGAACGGGAGGAAGAAACCCTTTTTTTCCGAAACGGTGCGAAAAGATTTAGGGAATCAAATCCAGAAAGCTCTTTTAAGGTCAGCATTAGCACCACAAGAAAGAGGGAGGAAATCTCAAGGGTTTCCACGTTGGACGTTAAAAAGATTCGTCCACTGGCTGAAACAGAAGTGGAAGATAAATTGTTGTCGAGAGACAGTCAGAAAAACTCTTAAGCAGATGGGTTTTTCCTGGAAGAAAGCGAAGAAGTTGCTTAATAAAGGCAATACCGCCAAAAGAGCTGAATTTGTCGAACAAATTACTGAATTATTAGAGGATGCACTTCATCAAAAGCGATTAATTATCTATATTGATGAAGCCCATATACATTTAGATACCGATGAAGGTTACGGTTGGTCAATTCGGGGAGAAAGGTTTTGGGTCAGCTCTAGTTCTCCTGGAAGAAAGAAAGTCTCTTTTTATGGTGTTTACCTCTATAATCAGGCGCAAACCAGAATTTTTCCTTATGAGAAAGCAGAGAAAATTAATACCATTGATGTTCTCAAAAAGTTGCGAGTCGAATTTCCCCAGCAACAAATAACTGTGGTTTGGGATGGCGCACCATATCATCGTGCTAAAGTGGTCACCGAGGCAGCATCAGCAATGGACATCCATCTTCTACAATTACCTGGCTATAGCCCAGATTTTATGCCTGTCGAACATCTTTGGCAATGGCTCAGAGAAGACATAACTTATCATGTTTGTTATGACCAACAACAAGAGTTAATTTCTGCTGTTGCTGATTTTCAGCATCTAATTAATACTACTCCACTGTTTTTAAGCGATCGCTTGTGGGTTAAAAAACACCTCGATCCAGAAGAAGAAAAACTACGGTTTTCAAAGTAGATGCGGTTTAGCCGTACCAAAGCAAGGCTAGTTTGGTATCGGTATCAAATTTATTAAATTCTTCGAGTGGTTGTTTAATACTTTCAAGAGTTATGTAGGTCATAAATTACCTCAATAATTGCGATTGTTGTCATTAACAGACTAGTAAAAGAATTACTGAGGCTAAATTACCGTTAGATAGACATTGCCAACAAAAACAAATTGCGAAGTTCTGTCACTTGGGGGAGGATGATAATTTGGTTGAGTTATAGTAACAGCGTGTAGCATAAAATAAGTTTATTGATGAGCTACTAACTAAAATCTTTAGTCAGCATAGACATCACCAGGTGCATTATTTTTTGTATTATTGGTATTGTTACTTGCATTACCAACGCTAGAGTTTTCTCCCACTGGCGTTAATTGTTCTACATTTGTAGCAACTATAGATTGGTTAAACTTAGAGTACTCGTCGTCTAGTTTGTAAATATCCGTTTCAGGTTGAATGATAATTTCTCTTCCGTCCGTTTCACCGACAATTAAACCGTCAGTTGTTTCTACATCGGTAAATACAGTTATATTGCCTTGATTTTCTTTAAGAACGATATAGTCGCCTTTTACACTATTACAGTAAACAGCCTCTACCTGTGCTTCTTTTCCATAAAACATTGGCTGTAACTCTTGAATGCGCTTATTGATTTTAGCTGCCAAACAAAGATAATTACCTTTAGCTCCCACTCTTTTGGCAGTAGCAGCCGTACTCGATCCGAGTAATATAACCAGTGCTAGTAAATATTTAATCACGTTAACTTTATTTAAATGAAGGTTTTATGAAGTCAATATAAACTTCAATCGAGCTACGAAGGTGCGATCGCGATCTTATAAATGTAGTAATATTGCACCATATCGATAAGTAAAAGTTTGCTATCAAAGGCTGACGGGGAGATGCGGAGCTCTGAATGTAGCATTCATTTTTGGATTTCATATAAACACTAAAAAACCTGCAAACTAATAATTTGCAGGCAAGATTAAATTAAAGATTTAGTTTGACAGAAAGCTTAAAGCTTATGGCTTATAGCTCTTTTTTGATATTTTATTCGTCGTCTAAAGCGACAATGCCTGGTAGTTGCTTTCCTTCAAGTAATTCTAAGCTAGCACCGCCACCAGTAGAAATATGGCTCATCTTAGAGGCTACACCGACTTTTTCTACGGCTGCAACCGAATCGCCACCACCGATTATAGTAACGGCATCTGATTTATCTGCCAGGGTATTGGCGATCGCCTCTGTACCTTTGGCAAACTTTTCAAACTCAAACACTCCCATAGGACCGTTCCAAATTACCGAGTTACAGTCTGCTAGAGCCTCTTGAAAGACTTTAACAGAGTCGGGACCGATATCTAACCCCATCCAGCCATCGGGAATTTCTTCTACGCTAACTACTTTCGAGTTAGCATCAGCAGCAAAATTATCGGCAATAACGACATCAGTTGGCAACAAAAAGTCAACACCTTGTTCTTTAGCTTTGGCTTCTAAAGATTTTGCCAGTTCTAGCTTGTCTTCTTCTACCAAGGAATTACCGACGCTCATACCGCGAGCTTTATAAAAAGTAAAAATCATGCCGCCGCCAATTAGCAGTTTGTCGCATTTTTCTATTAGAGTTTCGATCACGCCAATTTTGCTAGAAACCTTAGAACCGCCAATAATTGCCGCCAGAGGATTTTGGGGATTATTAACTGCATTTTGCAGGTAGTCTAGTTCTTTTTCGATTAAATAACCACCAACACAAGGACTGAGGTGTTTGGTTACGCCTTCAGTCGAAGCATGAGCGCGATGTGCCGTACCAAAGGCATCGTTGACATATAGATCGGCATTGGCAGCTAACTGTTTGGCAAATTCGGGATCGTTGCTAGTTTCTCCTTTATGAAAACGCAGGTTTTCGAGCAAAACCACCTGACCATTTTCTAGAGAATCTACTGCGGATTTAACTTCCTCGCCAATACAATCGTCGCATTTAATAACTTCGATTCCCAGCAATTCTGAAAGTCTTTTGGCAACAGGAGTTAAGCGCAGTTCTTCTTTAACTTGTCCTTTAGGACGACCCATATGGCTGCACAAAATTACTTTTCCACCTTTACCAATCAAATCTTCGATTGTAGGTAGAGCGGCTTTAATGCGGGTATCGTCGGAAATATTGCCACTATCGTCGAGAGGCACATTAAAATCAGCCCTTACTAGAACTCTTTTGCCTGCTACATCTGCCTCTGTCAAACTCGCTACGGTCTTTTTAGCCACTATTACTTTCCTCCTGTTGCCTGTGGTTGTTGTGGAGTAACAAAAATTAAATCCGACCCAAAGATAAAAAACTTAACTATTGGGTCTTAGGATTAATCTACCAGAGGAGTTGCACTAAGAAAAGTCTTTGTAGTGCATTTGCGTAGCGTAAATCTATTCTGCCAGTTCGAGTTGCTCTAGGCGCAACCAAACGTTAGGGGTAGGAACGTAAAACTTTACCAAAGCATATTCTTCATCATCGTCCATTTCTAAAATTTCCCCTTTGCTCTCAAAAATGTAGCTGGGTAAAGTGCGATCGCTAGCCAAAGCTTCCACACTATTTTCGATTTTTTCTTTAACTACATGTACTAACGCGCCTTTTTTTAGTTTATCTGCCATTTTTTTTACAATCGAACGACAATTCATTATTATCTCTTAATTCAGAAAACAGAGACAAACTCTTAAAAATTTTGCAGACATCAACTAACTATCTCCAACCTGTAAACTGATAAAAAACCGTACGATCTAAAAACAAATTATTCTAACTGTAATTCTGGTTTGAGCAAAATTACTCATGGACTATAAAGAAGCTGGTGTAGATGTTGAAGCAGGACGTTCTTTTGTTACTCAAATTCGCCAAGACGTAGAAAGCACCAAACGCCCTGAAGTTTTGGGTGCGTTAGGAGGATTTAGCGGCTGTTTTCAAATGCCATTGGGATACCAGGAACCCGTAATGGTATCGGGTACCGATGGAGTAGGAACCAAACTGAAGCTAGCTCAAGTACTCGATCGCCACGATACGGTTGGTATAGATTTGGTGGCAATGTGCGTCAATGATATTTTGACTAGTGGTGCAGAACCATTATTTTTTCTGGATTATTTAGCTACGGGCAAACTAAACTCTCAGCAGCTAGCCGAGGTAGTTAGAGGAATTGCCGCAGGCTGTCGGATGAGTGGTTGTGCTTTATTGGGGGGTGAAACTGCCGAAATGCCTGGTTTTTACCAGCTTGGTGAATACGATCTGGCGGGTTTTTGTGTTGGGGTAGTAGAGAAAAGCAAATTAATAGACGGTTCGCAAATTCAACTTGGCGATGTAGCGATCACGCTAGCTAGTTCTGGGGTTCACAGCAACGGTTTTAGCTTAGTACGCAAAATTGTCGAATCTCAACGGCTAAATTGGGATTACGCGCCAGAGATTTTAGGCGGTAAAACTATTGGCGAAGAACTGATTACCCCAACACGTATCTATGTAAAACCAATTTTAGAATTACTGCGGCAAGGAATTGAAATTCGGGGTATGGCGCATATTACTGGCGGTGGTTTGCCAGAAAATTTACCCCGTTGTTTACCCGCAGGGCGATCGCTCAAAATAAATCTTAATTGGCAAATTCCACCTATTTTTCAATGGCTGTCTGATGCTGGCAGTTTAACTCAAGAAACAATGTTAAATACATTCAATTTAGGTGTTGGGTTTGTGGTAATTGTTCCTCCCGACTCTGTATCTTCAACAATTGCTTACCTAGAAACACAACAAATCACCGCTTTTCAAATTGGAGAAGTGGTAGAGGGTGAAGGAAATTTGGCGATCGAGTAATAGGGGTATACTGCTATCTGCACTAATCTAATAGGTATTTTGACTTAAGATATGGCTATGACTTTAGATTTAGAGTACGAGTTTACAAGATTCAGCTACAACAATCATTCGGTATGTGTAAATTCTAATAACTTAAATTTAGTTGAAGTAGCCATTATTAATCTTTTAGGTCAAGAAGGATATCGACAAATTCCAAAACCTCCATTACCTCAAAATGATAAGCTGCTAATTCAAACATTATGCTCAAGTCCTTGGGAAATAATGTCTTACTTAAAAGTTATCGCTATATCTATTGGTAATTATGGCTGGTCAGTTATCAAGGCATTCCCTTCTGAACTATTCTGTCGCAGAGCAAAAAAAACAAAGCTACCTTTACTCGCAAGATTGGCATCACAACAGAAGTTCGATGCTTTTCACAATACAGTCTTACAGAGATACTGGGGAGTTTTGATAGAAGCTAATTCTTCAGGGCGAACTCTGGCTTCAGGCTATCTCGATTCAGATTATATGGAATATATACGATTTTATACAAAACGTATTCAAGAATCTAAAGGATACAAAAATTTTTCTTTAATAGAGGTTCCTAGAGAATTTCAATGGGCTGGCAGTGTTAGTAGCATTTTTAATGAAAGAGAAAAACAAAAACGAGAGGAAGAACTTGAATTACTTTATCAAAGTGATGAAAAAGAAATAAGAGATAAAGCTTGGTCTGAGTGGAAAGAACTGAATATGAGTTGGTTTGAAAGAAGAGATGAAGATTTAGGAAAATTAATCTGTAAATCTGATTTTTTTTGGCATGAAAATAAACTTTTATACAAAGCCTATGCCGAACCAGAGCAATTAGAGAAAGATAGAGTTAGACTTTTATTTTTTCAAACAGGCAGATTTGACCTCGATCCTAGTACTGAAGAAATTTGGTCGCCAATAACTTCAAGAAAAGATTATGGAATCGAGCGCGATATTCCATTTTAGTCATACAAAATCGTTAGATTGCGGTCAAAAATGGGAATAATCGGTTTAACCGATTTGTTTCCATAACTAACCAATGACCAAAGCTGATTACCCTACCGTTACCCAATCTGGTAAAGCAATTTATCAAAAAATATCTGACAATATTCAAAAAGTAGTTAAAGGACAATCGGCAGCGATCGCCAAGCTGCTAGCTGCCTTTGCCAGTGGCGGTCATGTATTGTTAGAAGACTATCCTGGCACTGGTAAAACTACCTTAGCTAAAGCCCTGGCTTTATCTATCGACGCTTCATTCAAACGTATTCAGTTTACCCCAGATCTTTTACCTTCCGATATTTTAGGGGTTTCAATTTTCGATCGCCGCGATCGCCTGTTTCATTTTCATGAAGGTCCGATTTTTGCCAACATCGTTTTAGTAGATGAAATCAATCGTGCTTCACCGAGAACCCAATCGGCACTGTTAGAAGCAATGGCGGAATCACAAGTAAGTGTCGATGGACAAATAAAAAAGTTAAAAGACCTCTTTTTTACCATTGCCACCCAAAATCCTGTAGGTTCTCACGGCACCTATCCCCTACCCGAAGCCCAAATGGATCGCTTCGCTATTAAATTTAGCTTGGGGTATATTGAGCCAGAAACTGAAGTACAAGTTCTTTCAGACCGCTTGCAAAGTCAGCCAATCGATCGCATCGAACCTTGCGTTTCTCTAGAAGAAGCGATCGCCCTCAAACAGCAAACTAAGAAGATTAGAATTAGCCCAGCTATTCAACGTTATGTAGTAGATATTGTCAGTGCTACCCGTTCTGCACCAGGAGTCTTGTTGGGAGCTAGTCCCAGAGCTTCTTTAGCGTTAATGAAGTTGTCTCAGGCTTTGGCTTTATTTAATGAATCAGAATTCGTTACTCCAGAACACGTCCGCGAGTTAGCGGTAGCGGCAATTGCCCATCGTTTGGTTATGGAGTCTCAAGCTCGTTTTTCAGGTGTAACTGCCGAAAACACAGTAGAAGAAATTCTCAATACCGTTTCCGTTCCTGCGTAATATGAAATTTATCTATCGTTTGTTTTGCTCGCTCTACGCCGTTCAACAATGGGCAACTAGACGCTTTACTACTATTGGTTGGGGAGTACTGGTTTTAATCGCTCTTTCTGCATTGGTTGGACTAGATACCAAACAGACTAGAGCAGCGCAAATATTTATGCTGTTATTAGCAATGGCGATCGTGGCTATAATTTACAGTCTGCGTTTTCGCTATCGTTTTAGTGCCGAACGCATTTTACCCCGATTTGCCACTGTGGGGTCTAAACTGCAATATCCAATTTTTATCTACAATCGAACCAATAAAAAGCAATCGGGACTGAAATTATTAGAAAATTTTGCCGATCCTCGTCCCAACTATGCTCAATTCAAGCAAATGCTGCGGCTAGAGCGTAAAAAACATCGCTTTATTTCTCTAAGTTTATTGTATTACCAATGGTTAAAAGCGATCGCCCGCCAGCGTAAAGCGACTGCTAAAACAGTAGACATACCTACGATGCTACCAGATGGTAAAACTAAAGTCACGGTCGAGTTAGAACCTTGTCATCGAGGCTCAATGAGACTTACAGGAGTTACTGTTGCCCGCCCCGATCCTTTTGGGATATTTAACGCCTTTAAAACTGTCTCTTTAGCGCAATCATTGCTGATTTTACCCAAAAGATATCAGTTACCACCGCTCAGACTTTCTGGCGGCAGAAGTGCCCAATCTGGAGATGTTGCTCTCACCTCTTCGGTAGGTGATTCAGAAGAATTTGTCTCTTTGAGAGATTATCGCCCAGGAGATCCCCTACGTAAAATACATTGGAGAAGTTGGGCAAAAACCGATAAACCAGTTATTAAAGAAGAGCAAAATGAATATTTTGTGCGACACGCCCTAATTTTAGATACTTTTTTGACTAAAAAAAGCGTATCGGTTGGGAAAAATTCTTCGCCAGTGTTTGACTCAAATTCTAAAAGACGAGAAAATCTCCAGCCTCCATCTCTGCACCAGGAAAATAAAATTTTGGAAGAAGCAATCTCTGTTGCAGCTTCATTTGCCTGCGATTTTCAAACTCAAGAATCTTTATTAGATTTGATGTTTGTCGGTCAAGAGGCATACTGTTTTACTGCTGGCAGAGGGTTGGGAAATGCCGAGAAAATGTTAGAAATTTTGGCTGGCGTTAGTGCCTGTGGCGATCGCCAGTTCGATCGACTTACTCAGACGGTATTAAGTAGAGTATCGCTGTTGAGTGGCTGTATTTGCATTCTGCTGGCTTGGGATGAAGCTAGAAAAAACTTGGTCAATCATTTGCAAACATTAAATGTTCCCTTGTTGGTCTTGATAATTGCCGAGGAAGAAGACACAACCGAGAAATATTATGGAGATAACATACACTGTTTACGTGTAGGAAAAATTCAAGAAGATTTGACGATTAAACTCGCTTCAGTTATTTGACTAACATAACTTAGGTTTAATTAATAGCTTAAAGGGAAACCGTACGCAGGTTTACTACTGTTAAGATCGCACTATTGCGATCGCCAATTTACGATTCACTTAGTTCGACATCTACTTCGTCAACATCATTTTTTCCTGGTACATCGGTAGTTATCTTCAGTTGTGCTACGTTGACTACTCCGACGGCAACTTCTAAAGTTACTCGCTCGCCATTAATATTTTTTTTCCTTACTCTTTCACCAGCTATTTGCAGCATATCCAAACCTTGGTCTACCGCTGTTTTGATGGCTTTTTCGGTTACTTTTTCTGCTTTATCATTAGTTACATTAGAAACTCGGTCGGCAACTTTTTTACCTGTTTGTTCCACGGCACTAGTAACTTGATTCATTAGTTTTTTGCTTTTTTGAGGAATATTTTCTAAATTCATTTTTTAACTTTTTTAAATTCTAAATTCAATATCGCTCAAAGGAAATTAAAATTCATCATCCTTTTGATAGTTTTACCGTTTTTTCTAAAATATTACCTGACTTTCAAAAGACACTGAAGCTAATAGTTTTATTAGCTTATAAACATCCTAAAATTTTGTATTTTAAAAAATACTTTGACTATTAAAGTAATTTAGATAACTATTAAATTATTTATAAACTACTAACTTGTCAATTTTATAGTTCTATATTTTATACCAATCTCCAACCAAATGAGAGAAGTTCTATAGTCTGTTTTCTATACCCTATGCTGAAAATGTACTCTCTTAGATCGAGTATGAATGCTATATTAAAACAATAAAATTTTAGATTGCCCTTATTTATAATAAATAGCGATAATTTTAAGTCTATTTGATATTTACCTTACCTCGAACATTAATTATAATTGTTTTTATAGATAAATATAATTTAACAAATAAATTATTTGGCATTTTTAAATAAATTTCGTTTTTCTATGAAAAATATTACTCAAATCTTCTATTTGCTCGAATCAACCTTTTTGACCGTAGAAAGAGAATGAAGTTGAAGCAGTTGTTAAAGCAGGCAATTAATCATCCTTGGATAAAACAATATATTATGATTGGCTATGCGGCGAAAGGAACCGTGTACTTATTTATCGGTATCCTGGCAATACAAGCTGCTTTGATTTCTAACCGCCAGGCTTCGGGAACCTATCTGGCTTTAACTTTTCTGACACGCCAACCATTTGGCAAATTCTTTGTTTGTTTGTTAGCAGTTGCTTTAGGTGGATATGTCTTGCGGAGATTATTTCAAACCATATTAACTCCAGGAGAGACTAATCCCTGGAGTTTAAAGTGTATTTTTCAACGCCTCGGCTATCTCATGAGTGGTTTGAGCTATGCTGGCGTAGCTTCTTCTGCTTTCAATATTGTTATCGAACTGGGAGAAGATGACGATATGATTGAAGATTTGACAAACCAATTATTTGACCAAGCTTTAGGAGAATGGTTGATTCTGTTGGGAGGAATTGCCGTAATAACTATCGGTATTGGTTATGTTTATGGAGCTTATACTGGTTCTTATATAAGTGATTTTCAAAAGCGAGATATCGACCGAGAGCTGGAAAAATGGGCTACTCGCATTGGTAAATTAGGGGTAACTTCTAGAGGTATAGCTTTTATTTTAATTGGGGTCTTATTAATTGAAGCTGCTATTGCTGGCAACTCAGAGTTGGCAGGGGGACTGGAAAATGCTTTAAGTGTAATAGCTACTAAACCTATGGGATGGTTATGGTTGAGCTTAATCGGTCTTGGTATGATTTGCTACGGACTATATATGTATGTAGCTACTATCTACCGACGGTATGCAGTTAGGTAATGAGATAGCAAGCAATGAGTTATTGATTTTGTGTTTATGGGTAAGCGTTTAGCGGTGGAAGTTACTAGAAAATTGTTAGTTAAAGCAATCTCCATTATTGCTATTACAATATCAGCTTGTGCCAATCATTCTCCATCGGCGATCGACACCAGCGGTTTAGTAGAGGTGGCTGACATAACTCAAAATATAGAAAGCTATATCGGGCGATCGGTGCTGGTGCGCAATGATATTATTGAAACAATAGGAGAAAGAGGTTTTATTTTAGATAAGGATCGCGCTTTTGCTGGCGATAATATTTTGGTTATCAGTATATCTAATCTGCCTTTTGAACTTACCGAAGAAAACACTCCCGAAGTTTTGGTCGGTGGCAAAGTAGAACGATTTACCTTAAGCGACTTGCAACAGCGATACAATTTAAATCTCGACTCTAACCTTTATACTCCATACGAAAACGAGCCTGTAATTATTGCTGAGTCGCTGATACTTTCCCCAGATCCTGAAGATTTGACTAAAAATCCTGAAGCTTACTATAACAAACCATTAGCGGTTGAAGGAGAGCTAGAGGATTTAAAAAGCTATGGCGTATTTGAACTCGATGAAGAACAAGCTTTTGGTGGTGAAGATTTAATTGTGGTACAGCCCAAACCTAGAATTAAACTCAAGCAAGAACAGATGGCAATTGTCTATGGTAAATTACGTCCATTTATTGTTGTTGAATTAGAACGAGACTACGATTTAGGTTGGGATTTGTCTGTTCGTCAAGAAATTGAAGCGGAGTATTCTCAAAAGCCTGTTTTGGTTGCCGACAAAATTCAACTGTTAAAACCTTGATATTGAGTAACTTAAAGCGAGGTTATTCGTACTAGATTTATATATTAGGTTCTTTCTCTTTACTTTAATTTAGAGTAAGGCAGAAATCTAATTAAAGCCTGCTTCGATCGCCAAGTTTTTAGCGAACGTGCTATTACAGTTTAAGATACTAGCCAAATTAAGTAGAAATATATGCTCAATAAAGACACGATTTTTCTAGTTTTGTTGCTGTTTATCCCCGTTTCCATTGCGGCGCATTTTCTTGAATGGGGTGAGACAACCGTGTTCATTACTGCTGGATTGGCGATTGTTCCCTTAGCGGGTTACATGGGTACTGCCACCGAGGAAATTGCTGTAGTAACAGGACCCAATTTAGGTGGATTGCTTAATGCCACCTTTGGCAATGCTACAGAACTAATTATTGCCTACATAGCTCTCAAAGAAGGATTAATTGAGGTGGTTAAAGCAACCATTACTGGTTCAATTGTGAGTAATCTCTTGCTGGTAATGGGCTTTTCTATGCTGTTAGGTGGTTTGCGCTACAAAGAACAAAAATTTCAATCTACTGCCGCTCGTCTCAATGCTTCTACCATGAATCTGGCAGTAATTGCTATTTTGTTACCAACAGCAGTGGAATATACTTCTTCAGGTATTGGAGAAATTACCTTACAGAGATTGTCGGTAGCAGTAGCAGTAGTTTTAATTTTGGTATACGTGCTGACGCTGCTATTTTCGATGAAAACTCATGCTTATCTTTACGATGTAGGAGTTGCTGAATTTGATGAAGCAGACATGGTAGAAACTGAGGTTGAAACCTCAAAAACTGAGGAAAAACCAAATGTCTGGTTTTGGATCTTTATCTTACTATTGGTAACAATTGCCGTAGCTGTAGAGTCGGAACTACTAGTTGATTCTTTAGAAGCAGCTACTACAGAACTAGGTCTGACTGCTTTGTTTACTGGGGTGATTTTATTACCAATTATCGGTAATGCTGCCGAACACGCCACAGCCGTAACTGTTGCTATGAAAAATAAAATGGATTTATCAGTGTCGGTTGCGATGGGTTCTAGTATGCAGATTGCTCTATTTGTCGCGCCAGTATTGGTCATCTCTGGCTGGATAATCGGTCAACCAATGGATTTAAATTTCAATCCTTTTGAATTGGTAGCAGTTGCAGTAGCAGTGTTGATTGCTAATTCTATTAGTTCTGACGGTGAATCTAATTGGTTGGAAGGTAGCTTGTTGCTGGCAACCTATGCCGTGTTGGGATTAGCTTTTTACTTCCATCCTGTAGTAGCAGGAATGGCTTAGGTGACTTAATTAAAGTACTTTATTAATCAGACGCAAAGCAAAAAAAGCTCACTCAAAATTTGCTTGTTGGTGGTCGGTCGCTAATTTAAAAGATCGTTTGACCATCGCTTGTATAACCCCACGTTGCTTGGGGTTATTTTTTTTGGTTTTAAAATTAATTAGATTAGTCTACTTATTTAGATGTTGACATTAATTTTCAATAATAGTAATCTACATTCTTATCAAGAATAATTATCAAATTTAAAATGAAAGCAATCGAATTATTTTTAGCTGTGGGAGCGGCTACTGCGGTAGGAACTCAAGGTATTGGTTATGCTACCGAATACAACACCGAGTCAGAAATCAATGAAGTAAATACTGTATCTGAATTATTTACTCAAGATAGTACGATTATCGCTCAGAACCAAGGCGGTGAAGGCGGTGAAGGCGGTGAAGGTGGCGAAGGTGGTGAAGGTGGTGAAGGCGGCGAAGGCGGCAGTAGTGGTAAGGTTAGAACCTTTGAACCTACTGGAGAAACCAACGTCACTACTGAAGAAGAAAATAGCCAAGGCAGCGAAGGTGGGCATGACATGAACCAAATGCAAGGTGGTGAAAGTGAACATGACATGAATCAAATGCAAGGCGGCGAAGGCGAACATGACATGAACCAAATGCAAGACGGCGAAGGTGGTGAAGGGACTACTTCTAAGTAATTTTTACCGAAGTATAGAGTGAATGATTTTTTCCATTCCTAATGTTTTGTCACTAGAGGAATTAACTGAGATTGAGATATTTCTCAAACAAGCAGAGTTTGTAGACGGTAAATTAACCGCAGGTTGGCATGCTAAATTAGTCAAACACAATCAGCAGCTAAAAGGAAATCTTCAAACCCAGGGGCTTAAAGCCAAAATAGTAGCGGCTTTAAAGCGCAATGCTTTGTTTCAAACGGCTGTTCGTCCGAAACAGATTCATTCGCTGTTATTTAGCCGTTACGAGCCTGGAATGTCTTACGATCGCCACATCGATAACGCCTTGATGGGAAACGATACAATGTGGCGATCTGACCTATCTTTTACCTTGTTTCTCAGTTCCCCTACCGACTATCAAGGAGGGGAATTAGTCATTGAAGAAGCGCAGGACGATCGCAGCTATAAACTAGATACTAATTCAGTAATTATCTATCCTTCTACTACCTTACATCGAGTCAATCCCGTTACTGAGGGAACCAGACTAGTAGTAGTTGGTTGGGTGCATAGCCTAATCCGCAACGCGGGCGATCGCGAAATTTTATTCGATCTAGAAACCGCTCGTCGGAGTATATTTGCTAGTGCGGGTAAAACCCCAGAATTTGACTTAATCTCTAAAAGTATCGCCAATTTGTTGCGAAAATGGGCTGATGTTTGAGGAAGACAAATTACAAATTCTGCAAAAATAATTAATAATTACTTGCAACAATAGTAAAATATTTTCTCGAACGGTTATTTAAAGAAAAAAGGAAGATAGGACTGACATTCCTATACTTCCAATTACGTACACAAAACTAAAGCTATGTTATCAAAAAATCGCCAGCGAAAAAGGTTGACGACAGGCAAACATAGGTCGCTCTTCATCTCTATTGCTTTGGGCGCAATCGCTTTTAGTAGCAGCATATTTGCTCCTATAGTAATTGCTGAATCGGCTACAAAAGCTGAAACCAAAGCCATAGCTCTTGAAGCAGTAGCCACCAGCTTTGCCGATTCAGTGGTAATTCCTACTTATCAGCAGTTGGTTGAAAAATCTAGCGAATTAGAACAAGCCATAGAGACATTTACTAGTAATCCTACCGATGAAACTCTACAGACAGCTAGAACTACCTGGCTAGAAACCCGCTATCCCTGGGAACAAAGCGAAGCCTTTGCTTTTGGTCCTGCCGACTCTTTAGGCTACGATGGGGACTTGGATGATTGGCCCGTAAATCAAACCGATGTCGCCGCAGTTTTAAATAGTGGCGATTCGTTAACTCCAGAATATGTAGAAAGCTTGCAAACTACCCAAAAAGGTTTTCACACTATCGAACTGTTGCTTTTTGGTACCGATAACGATAAAGTTGCTGCCGATTTTACAGCTAGAGAATTGGAGTTATTGCAAGTATTAACTACTGCCTTTCACCAGTCGGCTACAGAATTAGCCACAAGCTGGAGTGAAGGCGTACAAGGTTATCCCCCTTATCGTGAGGTGTTGGCAACGGCAGGAGACAGCAGCAATCCAGCATATCCTACAGCCGATGCGGCGGTTGAAGAGATCGTCCAGGGCATTATTGGCTGTTTGGATGAGGTTGCCAATACCAAAATTGGCGAACCCTTGGTAACAGGAGCGAGTGAAACATTTGAAAGTCGTTTTAGCCATAGCTCTTTAAATGATTTTCAAAACAATCTGCGTAGCGTAGAAAATGCTTATTTGGGCAGAATTTCTGAAGACTCCAATAAGGCTCAAACAAGTCTCAGCGATTTAGTTGCCGCACGACAACCTCAATTGGACGAGCAGGTAAGACAAGAGTTAGCAGCAGCAATATCGGCAGTAGAGGCAATTCCCGAACCTGTAGAGACTAAACTTAATGATGCCAAAACCACAGCTCAGATGAAAGCAGCTCAAGCAGAAATTTTGACCTTGTTTTCGACTATGCAGGAGCGAGTATTACCTTTAGTTAGTCAACAATAAACAGTTAATCAGTTATCAGCTAAAATGGCAATTTCTAGGCAACTGCGCTATCGATCGCTAGTATTTTTTATCTGGTTTGTAGTGTCGGCAAGCATTAGTATTTTACTTACGCAATTTATCGGTTTGTCACCCCTCGATGCCCAAACTCTGGCTGGAGGTGAAACTACAGTAGCCAATCGTACTTCTAGTGCTTACGAACAGCCATCTGCTGGTTTGACTGAGGACAATTTCGCTCGCCATCGAGAAGGGGATATTGCTTTTGAAGCAGTATTTGTAACTCCGCCAGCCCAAGTCAATCCTGGTTTGGGACCTTTATTTAACAATACTTCCTGTGTTGCCTGTCATATTCGTAATGGTCGCGGTTTGCCAGAAAAAGGACAGATACTAGTTAGGGTTAGCGATACCAGAGATTGGAATATCGACACCACTGTCGATCCGCAGCAGTATAACTTAGAAAGCAGTGCCAAAGCAGATAACGCTCCTGCCGTACCTGGTTTGGGTACGCAAATTCAAGACTATGCCGTTTATGGCGGTACTCCCGAAGCCAAAGTAGCAATTAACTGGCAAGAAACAACGGGAAAATATGGCGATGGAACTAAATATACTCTGCGATCGCCCGTAGCTAAAGTTACTCTACCTAACGGTGATTCTCTACCATCTAATGTGCAAACTTCCCTGCGGCTTCCCCCTCCCGTTTTCGGTTTGGGTTTGATTGAAGCCCTACCAGAGTCAGAAATCGAGCGACTAGCCGATCCTGAAGATCTTAATAAAGACGGTATCTCTGGTCGTCCCAATCGGGTTTGGAATGTAGAAAAGCAAACTACAACTTTAGGTAAGTTTAGCTGGAAAGCCAATAATCCGACTTTAAAACAGCAAACTGCTTCGGCTTACGTCAATGACATGGGCGTAACCAATTCCTTGTTTCCTAATGAAGATGGTTTGATGGAGATCGACGAAAAAACTTTAGACGATGCTACTTTTTACGCTCAGACCCTAGCCGTTCCCGCTCGAACCATGCAGGATAAGCCCGAAGTCAAGCGTGGGGAAAAATTGTTTCAAGCCCAATGTGCTACCTGCCATGTTGCTACCCTGCAAACGGGAAACTATGAAGTTACGGAGTTATCTAATCAAACCATTCATCCCTATACAGATTTGCTGTTACATGACATGGGAGCAGAACTAGCAGACAACCGACCCGATTTTTTAGCTACAGGAACTGAATGGCGCACTCCTCCTCTGTGGGGAATTGGCTTAACGCAAACCGTACTGCCCTATTCTGGTTTTCTCCATGACGGTCGCGCTCGCACCTTTGAAGAAGCGATTTTGTGGCATGGCGGCGAAGCAAAAGCCTCTCGCGAAGCCTTCCGCAAGATGAATAAGAGCGATCGCGAGGCATTAGTTTGGTTTTTACGTTCTTTGTAAATTGCATTTAGTTTGATTTTAGTTTTTAGATATCTGTTTAAGGAAACAGGGAATAGGCAATTAGGCAATAGAGAGATGCCGAAAATCTCTAAATCTCCAAAGTTTCTATTTACCTCGCTAACTCGTAGCCTCGTCTCCCCGTCTTCCTTCACTTCCCCTACCCTGGGATGAGGATTTTGTATCTATTGAAATTAAGGTAGTATTTGCTGCAAAGCGAAAGAGTGAGTAAGGCAGACAAATAAAGAGCATTTATGGCAATTGCCGATAACTAGAAAAAATTTGCTCACCTTACGATTTTAGATATCTGTTGGGGACGAGGTTTAATTTGAGGCTATTCGGCAGGAGCGATCGCCTGAAGTCTCAGGTTGTTATTAACGTGAGGTCACAAGAAACAAATTTACTTTCTACTTCCTACTTTCTACTTCCTACTTTTTATTTAGTGTGAGGATAAAAAAAATGAATAAGTTTTGGTTGACTACTCCAGTAATTTTAGGAACAATATTATCTGGAACGAATGAGGCGATCGCGCAAACTCCAGATGTTTTAAAACAGATCGAACAATACGAACGAGAAGGACAACTAAACCAAATCGACCAGGTAACTAACGTCAACCAGTTGCGCGACGTTTCACCCACAGATTGGGCTTATGAAGCTCTTAGAAGTCTTGTAGACCGCTATGGCTGTATTGCAGGGTATCCCAATCAAACTTATCGCGGTAGCCAAGCTTTGACTCGTTATGAATTTGCCGCAGGTTTAAATTCTTGTTTGAATCAGATCGAGCGTCTGATTGCTTCTTCTGAGGCAGTTTCTAGAGAAGATTTAGATACTATGAGCCGTCTGGCACAAGAATTTGAAGCAGAGTTGGCAACTTTAGGGGGCAGAATTGATAACATCGAGAGTCGCACCGCATTTTTAGAGGACAATCAGTTTTCTACCACTACCAAACTAGCAGGAGAAGCAATTTTTGCTTTGGGTGGAGTAGTTACTGGAACTACCAATGATGGCGAAGATGACATCGATAACTTTACGGTTTTTGGCGATCGCGTCCGCTTGGAATTAGAATCTAGTTTTACGGGAGAAGATTTACTATTTACACGTTTATCTACGGGTAACTTTCCCGACTTTGCTGAAGAAACCGAGACTTTTCAAGGCAACTTAGCTTTTACTCAACCAGATGATAACGACATCGCTTTAGAAGTCTTGTTTTACACTTTTCCCCTTACAGAAAGCACCAATATTTTTCTCGGTGCCGCAGGTTTAGCTGCTGACGACCTTGCCAATACGGTTAACTTCCTCGATGGCGATGGCGGCTCGGGCGCGCTTACTGCTTTTGGTACCCGCAACCCTATCTATTTATCTCCAGGGGAAACGGGTTTGGGGATCGTGCAAAATCTCGGTGATAAGATTGAAATCAGCGCGGGTTATCTAGCAGGTGAAGCTAGCGATCCTAGCGACGGTAGTGGTTTGTTTAATGGCTCCTATAGTGCCTTGGGACAGGTTTTATTTACCCCCATTGACAGCCTTTCTGTAGCTTTAACCTACGTACATGCTTACAACCAAAGCGACACGGGAACGGGAAGCAATTTAGCCAACCTGCAATTTTTTACCGAAGGCTCTGTTGGCGAAGCAGTACCCACAATTAGTAATTCTTATGGTGTAGAAGCTTCTTTTGCCCTGAGCGATCGCATCATTATTGGCGGTTGGGGTGGTCTACAAAAGGTAACTAGCCTCTCTACTCTCGACGGACAGTTAGAACGCGGTACGCAAGACGTTTGGAACTGGGCAGCTACTCTAGCTTTCCCCGACTTGGGTAAAGAGGGAAACGTAGCAGGAATTATCGTCGGCATGGAACCTTGGGTAACAGAATCTAGTATCGATACTCTAGGAGATAATGAGGATACTTCTCTACACGTCGAAGCTTTTTATCAATATCAGTTTAACGACAACATTGCCGTTACTCCTGGGGTAATTTGGATAACCGCACCCGATAACAACGATGCTAATGACGATTTAGTAATCGGTACGATTCGGACTACTTTCACTTTTTAATAAAATCGGTTTTTGAATATAAACGAGGCGAACTAAAACTCGCCTTTTTTTTGTCTAAAAAAACACACAACTAATATCATTAGCAACGCAAAAAACTGTTATTAAATTCAATTGTTATTAAATTCAATATTGAAGCAGGGTTGAACCGAACTAGTCTGACTTCAAACCTTTGTCTTCCCCCTCCTCGGGATGAGCATTTTTTATTTTTAAAAACTACGATATTATCACAAATGGCATTGAGAATAAGCTTGCTATCTGTTCTGCCGATTACTTAAATAGCAGACAGCATTATTCCCAATATTTTGCCACGATAATTTTTTACAGCGAGAGAACTAGAAACAATGAGTTACGAATTACCATCTCTTCCTTACGACTACGCAGCTTTAGAACCATCGATTTCTAAGAGTACTTTAGAATTTCATCACGACAAACATCATGCTGCCTATGTTAGTAAATACAATGATGCCGTCAAAGGAACGGAATTAGATAGCAAATCTATCGAAGAAGTTATTACAGAGATCGCTGGAGATACTAGCAAAACTAGTTTGTTTAATAATGCTGCTCAAGCTTGGAATCATACTTTTTATTGGCAATGTATGAAACCAAATGGTGGTGGTACACCTACGGGGGAATTAGCGAAAAAAATTGAGGCTGACTTTGGTAGTTTTGATGAGTTTGTTGAAGCTTTTAAAAATGCTGGAGCAACCCAGTTTGGTAGTGGATGGGCTTGGTTAGTTTTAGATGGAGATACTCTAAAAGTCAATAAAACGCTCAATGCCGATAATCCTTTAACTAATCACCAAGTTCCTTTATTAACGATGGATGTTTGGGAACATGCCTATTATCTAGATTATCAAAACAAAAGACCAGCTTATATCGATGAATTTATCGGTAAATTAGTTAACTGGGATTTTGTGGCTCAAAATCTAGCTGCTGCATAAGCAAAAAGTTAAAACTAAGCGGATATTTTGAAACAACACACTTTATATCCGCTCTCATTCATGTTTAAAAAAAAATAAAATCATGACTAAATCTAAAAATTCACGAATTTGTAGCATTTCTCAATGGCAATCAAACAAAATGAGACAGATAATTATCGATCGCTGGCAAGAAACTTGGACGGTTGTTGAGAATAGAAATAAATCTAGAAAAACTCGTTTAAGGCGCTAATTCAATCGAATGAATAGTCGCTCGCTCTAGCACTCTCAACTTTATGTTTCGCTCGACAACAATAATGAATCCTAATTATCCTCAAATTATTCTTTCTTTTACTTACCGTGGTTATAAAGTAGAAATAGATCGCGACGAATTGAATGGAAATTGTATTTATGCAGCCTGGGTAAATCACGAACGAGGCTGCGCCGTTGCGGTTCCTATTGCAACGACTACCATAGATGCTATTCGTCGATCTAAGCAATGGATAGACAAAAAATTGAAGTAAATCTAGAGCAAGGACAAGAAAAATTTAGTCAAAATATGCTGTGTGAGAACAACTATAATTGCTCTTACTTTGATTATCATTAATGTCGATAGACTAAAATAAATTCAATCCTATGTGTTAATAATCTGTGAACTGAGTTTTAGTAATAATCGCGATCGCATTAATAAAAAAAGAAGAGAGACAGGCGATCGCTTCTAACTAATCTTTTTATAATAAAAGCAATTCATATTCATCATGAGTGCCAATCCATACCCAGTAAAAATCATCACCTTTTTTGAGAGCTAAAGCACGATAATTCTGAGTAATACGAATAGCTCCGAGATTTTTGCCTACTTTCTTAAAATGCAGAGATGGATGAGATTGGTTTTCTTGCCAAATCCAGCAGGCTTTACGGGCTTGTTTTTCGATCTTCAATGGTAATTCGGCATATAAATAAATTTCAAAATTCAGACGTTGTCAAGGACTTCATCTAAATCTCTCACTTGGTTAGCTTCAATTTCAGATTCAGCCTTGGCAATAAATTTATCCAGTTTTTCCTGTTGATAAATCAGTTTACATTTGTCTATCCCAAGCATCATCACGGAGATCGCGAGCTTTTCTGAAACACAGAAAAGACGTGTCCTCAAGATATTTATTTAACCAACCTGCTAATTGACGAGCTTCTGCTGTTGGTAGTTCTTTAATGGCTTGTTCGATTTCCAATCGAGTTTTCAGTTCGAGTAGATTTCTTTAACTATACAGATAATAGCTCAAGCACATTTAGGAAAATTACCGCGACTATAAAGCGATCGCAATATGCTTCAATGTTGCAACTCATATCCCTGCGATCGAGAATTAGTCTACAAATTTATTCAAAATTATTGTCAATAACCTGAGATCGCGGTATATATATAAAAGTCATAGTTAAATAAAAATTACTTTCAATAAGCCAAACAGTTTGCCACTCGCTCCTTATCGTCAGTGCTAGCAGCTACTCAACCCTAGATAATTCTCTATTAATTGCTACTTTATGTTCTATTTCAACTTATTGCCCAAAACTCAAAAAAGTAAGGGGCGAACGCCAAAACTTGTTTTTGTTGGAGGAATGTCTGACAATTTTGAGTCAGATGAAATTCAAGCTTTAAATCTTCCTGTCAATAACTTTTTTCTCAACACGGCTCGAACTAAAGACTGGGTAGAAATCACTCAAATGCGCGTAGACAAAGACACCTTTAGTTATCTCCAAAATCTGGGACTGAAACCAGGAACTGCCGCCGAAATAATCAGCCAAACAGCTAGCGGTTCGGTAGTCGTCCGCCTCAATCGTCAGCAAATTGGATTGGGTGCAGACATTGCTCGCAGATTAATCGTAACTTTTACTAACAAGCAAGATAATGAAAATTGAAACTAGTATTAGAGAATTATCTAAAGGTACGGTAGGAATAGTAGTTGGCTACGATCGCACCTATGGTGGTTATATAGGCAGGTTACTTGTCAAAGGTTTGACACCAGGAACGGCTTTTATTGCTCTTGATGCCTCTCATCCATCAGGATACAGCGAAATTATTTTGCCAAATAAAATTATCAAACTTTCAAAGCCCGAAGTCGATGCTCTTTGCGTCGAACCAGTAACTTATGAAGAAAGACAGTAACATCAGTGAAAGCAATCAAGCAGTGAAAGCAGTGAAATCAGAAAGTTCAAAGCTAATTTTTCTGTTTTCCTAAAACCTAAATTACTTTCTACTTTTTACTTTTTACTTTCTACACACTCTGGTTTGTCATTGCGAGGATTGTTAACCAATTTGCTAACCTGCCGTAGTTCCATTGCTGCTGCTGCATAAGATTGCAACAAATTTTGTGCCTCGTTTTCATCACCACCGAGCCAAGTTTGATAATCATCAGGAGCGATAATAACGGGCATTCGATGATGAACTTCTGCCGCCAGATCGTTGGCTTTGGTAGTAATAATCGTACAGGAAGCGATCGCTTCACTTCCATTACCCTGCCAGTTTTCCCAAAGTCCTGCAAAAGCAAATAATTTACTGTTTTTTAAACTAAAATAATACGGCTGTTTGTTGTTCGACCATTCATAAAAGCCAGTGGCAGGAATCAAACAGCGACGTTGTTTGAATGCCGTTTTAAATGAAGGTTTGCTGTCTACTGTTTCGGCGCGAGCATTAATTAAATTGGCTTTCCACTCATTGAGATCTTTTACCCAGTGGGGAATTAATCCCCAGCGCATTAGTTTTAGCTGTCTGGTATTTTCATCTAGAGCGATCGCTGGTATGGTTTGACTGGGAGCAATATTATAACGAGGCTGTAAAGACTCTGGCTGTTTTACCTGAAAGTGTTGCCAGAGTTCATCTGTAGTAGCTGTAAGGGTATAGCGTCCGCACATAATCTAAATTTTCATTACTTTTTAGTATAAGTATACTAAAATAATTGCGATCGCCTCATTATTTACAGCGGTTTTCGCGCTTAGGTAGATTACATTTAGGTATTAGGCAAGAGGTATTAGATTTAGCTCAATGTCTTAATGTTTTCTTGTACAGCTATAGTATGTATTTAAGGGTTGCCATTGGAAAAACCGAAAATGTTTATCATTAAACTACTAAAATTATTAATGTAAATAGTTAGTGGCTTGCGGTATATTATCAATAAGTTCACTTAAATGAGAATAAAACATTATGTCTACAAATACAGGTTTGCTACGTCCTTTCGGTCATGTAGAAGATAATCCCATTCTGCTCGAAAAAAATGTCACCGAACCAGTTTGCGAGGGCATGAATGCACTGTTGGCAAGCTTTCAGGGACTGTATTTGCAATACCAAAAACATCATTTTGTAGTTGAAGGTTCGGAATATTATTCCTTACATGAGTTTTTTAATGAAAGTTACGAAGAAGTTCAAGAACACGTTCACGAATTAGGAGAAAGATTGAATGGTATCGGTGGAATTCCTGCCGCTACTTTTGCCAAACTAGCCGAACTATGCTGCTTCGACCAAGAGTCAGACGGAGTATTTAACGAGCGACAAATGGTAGAACACGATTTGGCAGCCGAACAAGCAATTATTAAATTGTTACGTTCGCAAGCTTCTCAGGCAGAAAGTTTGGGCGATCGCGCTACTCGCTATCTGTACGAGCAAATTTTACTTAAAACCGAAGAAAGAGCCTATCACCTACAACACTTCTTAGTTCACGATAGTCTGACCCTGGCTTTTGTCAACGGTAACGGTAACGGCAGATAGACTTAATCTTTAGGACAGTTGTTCGCACGTCTCCTTCCGAACTTTGGTTTGGGAGGAGACATTTAGTTTAGCTAGACTATCCCAAAACTTAATTATCTGTCTGCTGGTTTTATCGGGAAAGAAAAAGTGAAAAAAGTGACATCCCTGGGGGCATTCCCAAATAACATCGTACTCTCGGAAGTAACTCAGCCAGCCACTCAAACTATTAAAGTCAATTATGCTGTCATGTTCGCCACCGCAGACCATCATTGGAGCGATTACACCGCCAGTCGGAAGTGACACTTGCTGATAGAGAGAGTGCGGCGAAGGAGAAGTTTTTAAGTCTTGCTGAAGAATTTTAATCAAACCCTTCGTATTGTAGCGATTTTGATAGCCAAATAATTTTTGTACCATTTGCGCCAAGACCAAATTTTGACTGCATGGCAGTAGTTTTCTAGAGGCGTAATAATGCGCCTGCCAATCTACGGCAGGGTGATAGCCTACTCCTAATAGGGTTAGAGATTTTACTCGATGGGGATATTTACGAGCGTAAAGTAGTCCTAGCAGTCCTCCCGTACCGTGACCAATTAAGTTTACTGGACGAGAAAGATTTTTTAAATAGTCGTGTAGCAACGAAAGAGCAATATCTAAAGAGCAAGGTTCATCAAGCTCCTGTTGATATTCCCAGCAGGCGATCGCTTCCAAGCGAGTCAAACAGCGCAACAGCCGTTGATGAAAACGCTTGAAACTGGGATTGGCATCGATCCAGACGGTTTGAACGGTTTGAATGGTAATAGACATTTTAGATTCGTTTCATCGATCGCATTGATTAATTGAGAAAAAGGGAAAGTTAACTCGTTTGCTAGACTTTGCTAACTTCCCCCCTGAGAGGAGAAAACAAATTGAAGATTGAATTCGATTGGTTACAGTGCTAAGTAGTTGGCTTAAAAGCTTGGATGTAGATACATTAAATTCATCATCTACTAATTTAAGCGTTTTTGTTTTTTTATCTAATGATAAATATTTGCAATTGATTGAACTAAAAAAAATCTAGCAGCGACCGAGCGATCGCTATTACGATTATTTATAGCTTAAACCGTAAATAAAACTCAATTCAACAATTCTGTATTTAGCTTACACGAAAAAACTGCTTATTGAAAATAATTCTCTTTTAAGCTTAAAAATTTTTAAAAGTTTCAATGGGCGATTGGCTCTGTTAGTTTGTCTAGATCTAATTGGTGGTTTGAGATGGGCAGAGGAGCAAGGGAGCAAGGGAATTTCTGAGCTATGATATCCCTCTGCTCTCCGCTCCCAAGCAAAGCGATGCACTGTTTTCTCAAAATAAAAGCAGGAGAGATATTAAGATAAAATCTTGAGATACTCTTTTACCGTCTGAGCAAAACCCATTTCCAATGCCTCGGCGGTTAAGGCATGACCGATAGATACTTCTAAAATATTGGGGATCGTACAAAATTTACTCAAATTATTTAGATTTAAATCGTGTCCCGCATTGACTCCTAAATTTAATTCTGCGGCTGTGACTGCAGCTGCTTGGTACTGTCCAAACACCGACTCTAAATCTTTATCTTCCCGAAACGCGGTAGCATAAGGCTCGGTATAGAGTTCGATTCGCTCTGCACCAGTTTGCGGTACCAGCTTAATTTGCTCTGGATCGGCATCCATAAATAGACTAACGCGACTGCCAAGGCTTTGTAATTCTCTAACTACAGAGATCAGGCGATCGCTATCTGTAGTTAAATTCCAACCGCTATCGGAGGTAAATGTATCGGGAGCATCGGGAACGAGAGTACACTGAGTAGGTTTTACTTCACGCACGATCTCCATAAAAGAAGTTTCAAAAGGATTGCCTTCGATGTTAAACTCTACCGTTAGCTGTGAAGCTAAATCGTACACATCTGATGGTCGAATATGTCTTTGGTCGGGACGGGGATGAACTGTAATCCCATTGGCACCTGCATCAATGCAAATTTGCGCCATTTTGGTAATGCTTGGAATACCGATATTACGAGTATTTCTGAGTAGAGCAACTTTATTAAGATTAACGCTGAGGTTAGTCATTACAATAATTTAACTAATATATTCAACTAACTAAATAATTATGCTTTCGAGTAACGAGCTTGACTGGCTAGCCGTATTTGGCTACATCAGCATTACGCTATTTGTGATGTGGAAAGTATTTTCCACTAATACTAAATAAAAAGTAAGTGGAGAATAACACTCTCCACTTATCATTTTTTGCATTTATATAAATACAAATGCACTAAGTTGAAAGCTGAACCGTATAGGCATCTCTAATGCCATCTACTTTAGTAATCTCGCGCAAGATACCTTCTGGAAGCGGATCGTCGAGGCTGAGTACCATTACTGCATCTCCCCGTACGATTTTTCGTCCTACCTGCATACTGGCAATATTAACGTTGTAGCTACCCAACAGCGAACCTATTTTACCGATAATTCCTGGCATATCTCGGTGTAGGGTAAATAACATGTGGTTATTGGGAGGAACGTTAATCGGAAATTCATCGAGGCTAGTAATGCGAATTTCGCCATCACCGAGCAAAGCACCAGTAACTGAATGATTGCCGTTAGCACCTCGTGCCTCAATGTGTAAAGAACCTCCCGAATAATCGCGGGTAGCAGCATCTTTGGTTTCAATTACTCTGATACCTCTTTCTTTCGCCTCAATTGCCGCATTGACGTAATTTACCCGCTCTCTTAAAGCCTGAGATAACAATCCTTTTAAAGCACCGACCACTATAGGCTGACTGTCGTTGTTAGCCAGTTCTCCTTGAAGGCGAATATTTAACTGCTCGATTCTACCGCCAGCCAATTGTCCAGCCATAGTCCCCAAAGTTTCTGCCAAACTCAGATATGGTCTGAGTTTTTCCATGACATCGGGGTTTAGTCCTGGAATATTAACCGCAGTACGGGCGGGTAGTCCTAATAAAACATCTCTAATCTGTTCGGCAACATCGACGGCAACATTTACCTGAGCTTCGGCTGTAGATGCTCCCAAGTGAGGAGTCAAAACCAAACTAGAACCAAGTTCGGTTAGAGGCGATTCTCCTAAAGGTTCTTCAGCATAAACATCAAGTGCCGCACCACCAATTTTACCTTCTTTAAGAGCCTGGGCTAAAGCTGCTTCGTCAATAATTCCCCCGCGAGCGCAGTTGACAATTCGTACTGTTGGCTTCATTTTAGCCAGGGCTTCAGCATTAATTAGGTTAGCCGTTTCGGGGGTTTTAGGAATATGTAGGGTGATATAGTCAGATTCTTGAAACAGTAAATCTAAATCTACCAGACTACAGCCCAGACGCTCGGCTCTATCTGTCGAAACAAAGGGATCGTATGCCAGTAACTTCATGCCCATAGCTCGCCCTACTTTAGCTACATGCGCCCCAATTTTTCCTAAGCCGACTACTCCCAAAGTTTTTTTGTAAACTTCGTTGCCAACAAACTTTTTACGTTCCCATTTACCGTTTTTAACCGACTGGTTAGCATCGGGAATTTGTCGCGATAGAGACAACATCATGGCTAGAGCGTGTTCGGCAGCAGCAATAGTATTTCCTTCTGGAGAATTGACTACTACAATACCCTGGCGAGTAGCGGCTGCAACGTCGATATTGTCTACTCCTACTCCCGCACGTCCGATAATTTTTAATTTGGTACCAGCTTCAATTACTTCTTGAGTAACTTTAGTACCAGAACGCAGCATCAAAGCATCGTATTCGGGAATAATTTGGATTAATTCTTCTAGTGGTAGTTTGGTTTTAACATCTACCTCGGCTACTTGGGAGATAATGTCTATACCTATCTGGTCGATTGGATCGGAAACTAAAACTTTTGCCATATTCATTTATGTATTATGTAATCTAAATATCTGTCTTGGTTTTAAAATTACTCTCTTAACTGAAAGAGATTTTTATAGTTGGCAGCTATATATTGGCGACCCTCAATGTCTTACAAGCTTCGATTTTAGGCGCGAGCGACTAATAAGCTTCTAGTTAAACAAACATATTGGCACGCAGTAAATTATTGTAAAGGGAAAAGTAACTACAATTCCTCAATCCTAGAAAAAATTTTTAATCGATCGCCGAGAAAACGCAAGAGATTTACAAGAGGGTTAGGCGTTAGGCACTAAATAAATAGTAGAGCCGAGATAATTACCCATTACCTATTACCTATTACCCCCTGTTATCTGCTGCCCCTATTACTCTAAAAGTTGCGGTTCGTTTTTGTGCCATTCTGTAGACTGTTCGTAGGCATAAGCTACATTAAACAAAATATCTTCTCGCAGTACGTTACTAATTAGCTGCATACCAATAGGCAATCCTCCTTTGTCAAAGCCACAGGGAATGCTAATACCAGGCAAACCTGCTAAATTGACAGGAATAGTCATTAAATCTAATAGATACATGCCTAGAGGATCGGTAGATTTATCTCCTGCTTTAAAAGCAGTGGTAGGAGAAGTAGGACAAACTAAAACGTCTACCGATTCAAAAGCGCGATCGAAATCCTGTTTGATTAAAGTGCGAACTTTTTGCGCTTTTAGATAGTAGGCATCGTAATAACCAGCAGAAAGCGCGTAAGTACCTAACATAATTCGCCGTTTGACTTCTTTGCCAAAACCAGTAGCGCGTGTATCGGTATACATGGAAAGTAGATTATCCGCTTCTTGCCGCAAGCCGTATTTCACCGCATCATAACGAGCCAGATTTGCCGAAGCTTCTGAAGGAGCAATAATGTAGTAAGCTGGCAACCCATAGCGAAAACGCGGACAGGAAATTTCTGTAACTTCTGCGCCCAAAGCTTCTAATTGAGCGATCGCGCCTTTAACTGTCTCGGCTACCGTAGCATCCAGTCCTTCGCCAAAGGTTTCACTAATCACGCCAACTTTTAAGCCATCCATAGATTTAAAGTCGGGCTTGAGGTATTGAGTATAGTCGGGAATATCGACTTTTAAACTGGTAGAATCATTTTCATCGTATCCTGCGATCGCACCGAGTAAAATTGCCGCATCTTCTACATTACGGGCAAAGGGACCAATCTGATCTAAAGAAGAAGCAAAAGCCACCAAGCCAAATCGCGACACCAAGCCGTAAGTCGGTTTCATCCCCACCACGCCACACAAAGAAGCTGGTTGACGAATAGATCCCCCCGTATCCGAACCTAGAGAAACTACACATTCTCCTGCCGCTACTGCCGCCGCCGAACCGCCAGACGACCCCCCTGGAACCCGTTCTAAATCCCAAGGATTAGCAGTAACCTGAAAACTAGAATTTTCTGTCGAACTGCCCATCGCAAACTCATCGAGGTTGGTTTTACCGACAATAGTCGCCCCTGCTGCTTTAATTTTTTGGGTTACTGTAGATTCGTAAGGTGGCACGAAGTTGGCTAAAAACTGAGAAGCGCAGGTAGTTTTAATCCCCTTGGTACACATATTATCTTTGATCCCGATGGGAATACCTTCCAACAGTCCGATAGACTCTCCTGCGGCAATTTTGGCATCTACTTGTTTGGCATTTTCTAATGCCAGGTCTTCTGTTACCGTAATAAAAGCACGTACTTTAGGGTCTAAAGCTGCAATACGCTCTAAAGCTTCCTGGGCAATTTCTACTGCCGAACGTTCTTTGCTGACTAACTGCTGATGTAACTGTTTGATATTAGTTGAGTACATCAAATTTTCTTGATTTTAAATAGCTACAGCAATCACTATATCGAGAAATATAAGTACTGGGGAGTAAAAAAAATTGTCTCTAATATTAAAATTGAGTTTACAAGCGATCGCGCTAATTGTTAAATTTAATTGTTATTACTCGCAAGTCTTATTTTGTTTCTGCTTTTAGTACGCTTAAAATTACAACATTATTTAATGAGGTTTTAGGCGATCGCCTAAAACCTCATTAATGCTAGGAGATTAAATTAAATTAATTACAATCCTTTTCTGGCAATGGCTGAAAAGATTAAACTTAAAGAAGTCAGAAAAACCCTCCAGCAAAGCGGTGTCAAATTTGTCCGCATTCTTTGGTGCGATAATGCCAATATTATTCGTGGCAAAGCCGTACATATAGATATGCTCTCTCATTATTTCGAGCATGGCGTGGGTATAGCCGCAGGACAGCAGGGAGTGCCTGTAATGTATGATGCCGTTATGCCAAAATCGGGTTTGAGTCCTGTGGGGGAAGTTCGCTTAGTGCCTGACTGGTCGAGTTTGAAGCTGTTGCCCTACGCACCTGGTCATGCACGGGTAATGGGCGATATGGTACTTAACGGAGTTCCCTGGTCGCTGTGTCCTCGTAATTTTTTAAGACAAACTCTGGCAGCAGCCAAAAGTCAGGGATTGGAAATTAAAGCAGCATTTGAAAATGAATTTTACTTACTAAGGCAAACAGCTAATGGTTTGAAACCTGTCGATTCAACCGTTTTTGCTTTTAGTCAGGCAATGGATCTCAATCGTGAAGTTATCGATGACATTGCTTCCTCACTTATCGCGCAAGAAATACCCGTAGAACAGTATTATCCCGAATCGGGTCCAGGACAACAAGAAATTTCCGTCCGCTATACCGATGCCTGGCATGCGGCTGACTGGCAGATTGCCTTTAGGGAAACTGTAAAAGCGATCGCCCGTAAGCACGATCTTGCAGCTTCTTTTTTACCAAAAATCTTTCCTGATGCTGCTGGTAGCGGGTGTCACGTACACTTTAGCCTGTGGCGAAACGGAAAAAACCTACTCCCCGATAGTACAGGTATCTGCGGTTTATCTAAAACAGCTAAAGAATTTATTGCCGGGATCTTACATCATCTACCATCATTGATGGCACTGACAACACCAAGCGTCAACTCCTATCGCCGTCTACTTCCTCAATGTTGGAGTGGTGCTTTTCGCTGTTGGGGTTTGGATAACCGTGAGGCAGCGGTACGAGTACCAAGCGATCCTACTGGCTACCCCACGCATATTGAGTTAAAAACAGTAGATGCCTCTGCTAATCCCTATCTAGCATTGGGTGCTGCGATCGCTGCTGGCTTAGATGGGGTGCAAAGAAATTTAGAACCACCGCAACCACTATCTGTAGACCCAGGAAGCTTGAGCAAAGAAGAACTCTCCAGTCAGGGAATCGAACGATTACCTGCTAATTTAGGAGAAGCGATCGCTCGTCTCCGAGATAACGATTTACTTTTAAAGGCTTTAAATCCAGAATTATCTCAAGCTTTTTTAGCCGTACGAGAAGCCGAATGGGAAGCGATGCAAGATTGGGAACTAGATCGAGAAGTAAACCTACTGTGGACGCGGTACTAATAAACTTTATTCATGCACGAATCTAGAAATAGTGAGAATGAAGTCAGGAGCGGTGCGACCCCCTCAAGCGTTCGTTACTTACTGTAAGGGAACGCGCACTTAAGGAGTCAGGAGTTTTGGTTGTGTCTCTAAAAAAATGGAATTGACACCAACTAGCAAGCTGATGCACCTCAATAAATAATAAAGATGCTTTTTGGTTAGAGGAGATTAGCCGTAAGTGTTTTTGTCATATTTAAGTTATTTTGCCAATGACTCTCTAATAATATCGAGCAGGCTCGAACCGCCCCAAATAATGGCAATAAAGATTGAAATTGAAAGCGTTGCACCTAGAGCGCAAACCAGCAAACCAATGAGGCTAATTATACCGTCGTCTTCAAACAAGCCCAAGCCCGTTACAAAAATGCCCATTGCAGGTAGAGTATTAGTACCAGGAATGGGAATCATCATCGAAATTGACATTAGAGCGATCGCCACACCAATCAGAACTTTACCACCAGGACTAGTACAAATATAAGTAAGACGAGGTGTGGTTAGAGCTTCAATTCTTCTCAACCAGGGAGTCCCCTTAGTAATAAATTTTTGTACCGTAGTTAAAGGCATCGAACCTTTGATAATTTTCTCTGGCAGCCAGGGGCGATCGCGACCTAAAATAAGCTGTATTGCCAAGAAAAACATCGCAATACCAAAGGGAATTGAGTAACCAGGAGCGGGGACTGGTAAAGCCGAAGGTAAAGCTAAAATTACAAATAACAAGCCGAATATACGCTCTTCAGTCAAAGCAAAGATATCGCCAAGAGAGACTTTTTCACCTCTAGCTTCTTCAAAAAAATAGCGATTGAGTTCGACAGATAGTTTAGCCATAAGAAGATTATGTTGCGATCGCTGGCATTATTTCATACAAGAATATCATAATAAACAACAACGTTATTACTGCGGTAACTAATTTCTATGATTACCACATAGGCAACAAAACAGTAGATTCTTAGCAGTTTGAACGTTTCTATATGCCTCATGATATTAGTCGTGCTGGTAGCAAAGGGTTACTAACAAGCATTGCTAAAAGTAAGCCAGTTAGACAAAAGCCAGTCAAGTTAAAGGAGAACAAGAAGTTTCCTGGCTAGTTTGACAGACAAGCAGGTAGAAACTCTCGTAGATGTCTGTAATCGTCTGCTATTTGCTACTTGCTACTTTTTCACTGTCGATAATAGTTGTCATAGAAAAGCTTATAACATTCGCAGGTAGTATCTTCTAATGCTTCGCGATTTAAAATATTAATTTTGCCACGAGAATACTCAATCATTCCCGCTGGTTGAAATATTTGGGCGGCTACAGTTACGCCAGAACGACGAACTCCTAGCATATTACCGATAAATTCTTGAGTTAGAGGTAGATAATCTGATTGAGTTAAGTCGCTAACTGTTAATAGCCAACGAGCTAGACGCTCATTAATTGTATGATGAGCATTGCATACCGCTAGTTGTGCGACTTCGTTTAGTCTCATCTCCGTATAGCGAAGCAAGATTTTTTGCAACTCTCCGCCTCGTTGAAACTCCTGTTTTAAGATATCGGCAGGTATTTGAACTACATGGTTGGGTACTTGAACAATGGCGCGGTGTTTGCTATAACCACTGCCGAGAATAGCAGGAAGACCGACCATCCCCGTACCGCCAACCAGACTTACTTCAGTAGTTGCACCACTTTCTAAAGTAGATACTAAAGAAATTAATGCAGTTTTGGGAAAATAGACGGTTTCAATTTTGTCTGAGGCTTCGTAAAAAACTTGTTTGAGAGGGCGACTACTAGAAATTAAGTAAGGTTCCAATCGCTGATATTCGATTTTTGGTAAAGCTGCTAGAAGACGATTAGCTGCTCGCGAACGGTCTTGTGACATAAGCTCTTATATTTCGTATTATGCTGCTGCAAAAAAAAGCTAGCGGCACAAAAGAAAAACAAAATTTTAATCCTATGACGCTCGATAAATTTATTAGCGTTTCGCTAATAAATTTATCAGATTTTATTTTTTTTATTGTACTGTAGTAGTCATAACTAGAGGCATGGCTCATACTAAATCCGATTATCAAAACATACTTTCAGGTAAAGAATTTAAATTAGGCTTAAATTCTTTTGCCTTTTTCCTCTTGCCTTTACTTAACATTTAAGTGCTGTGTATAAATAGGATTTAGTATCATAACTTTTTTGAAAAAGCTAACAGCTTATAGCTTAAAGCTAATTGCAAAGCGATTTTTAATCGAGAAAGCTTAAGTCTGCGGTATTGAAAGTTGGTTGCTGATATTTAACGATCGCGGATGATTGAGACGAAAAATCTCCATGCAAAATTAATTGCCAGGCGCGTAACACTTCACCCACACTCCAAGCCTGCGCAAAACAGCCTCTTGGGGTAAAAGGTTTATCGCCGTCGAAGATTTCGCTAATGTTACCCAGACATCCAGCCTGTAAATGCTGCGCCATTGGTTCTATGAAACTTCTAGCTACCTGGGGATCTCGATATACGGTTAGATGTGCCTGAACGAAGTGTCCGATTAACCAAGCCCAAGTAGTTCCCTGATGATATGCTCCATCGCGCCTGTAGCGATCGCCGCCGTAAATACCTACATAATCGGGATGCGTAGAGGCAAGCGATCGCAAGCCGTAGGAAGTTAGTAATGTTTGGGCAACTTTATCGACAATTTGGCGTTGTCTGGCGCGATCGAACAGAGGAGATATACTTTGCTGACTGGTTATGGTATTGGGTAGAGAAACGGCAAAAATTTGATTGGGGCGAAAAGCCTTATCGTTACCATTAGGAGTATCGATCGCATCAAAACAATAACCGCCCGCAGCATTCCAAAATTTTTGAAATCCCGTTCGGGTTGTTGCCATCATTTCTCTAACTTCATCGTCGTAATAGCCTAAAATACGGCAAAAATAAGCCATACAGGTTAAGGCATTGTACCAAAGCGCGTTTACTTCTATTGGTTTGCCAATGCGCGGTGTAACTACCCAATCATCCACCTTGGCATCCATCCAGGTAAGCTGTACTCCTGCTTCGCCAGCATAAATCAAGCCGTCATCGTCTAAATGAATGTTGTGGCGTGTGCCTTTAACGTGCCAGTCAATAATTTCTAATAATTGGGGAAACAGTTCGGCAAGCAAACGGCGATCTTTAGTAGTGTCGTAATAATCGCGAATTGCTTCAAAATACCAGAAAGTAGCATCAACAGTATTATATTCTGGGCGATCGCCGCGATCTGGGAAGACGTTGGGTAACATACCCCGATCTATATATCGTGCAAAAGTCCTCAATATATCGCGAGCAATTTCAAAGCGACCTGTAGAAAGCGTTAGTCCTGGTAGACTAATCATGGTATCTCTACCCCAGTCGGTAAACCAGGGATAACCAGCAATAATCGTTTTTCCTGGTAGGCGATCGACAATAAAGCGATCTGCGGCGATAACTAACTGTTCGATCCAAGGTGGACTATCGTGGCGATCGATCTTATTGTGCCAATTCCAAGCTTCTATTAAGTCTAAATCGCGATCGCGCTGGCGTTGGTAAGCTGTTTCTCGATTAAAAGTATGTTTTTCTTCAGTGCTGGCAATAACAGTTAATTTTGCTTCTGGCTGTAAAGTAATGCTAAAAGTCGCTACGTACAGATGATCTTCTAAATTAGCCAAACCGCGATAATTTTCTACGGCTAAATAAAAGTTGTAATACCATATCGGCTCCAAGTGCCACTTTACGTTATTTGGCTCGACTCCAAAAAGAGATAGATATAAGGGTTTAGCTCCATCTAGTACCGTAATGCAAATACCTCGATCTATTGGTTCGATTTTTGTTTGCCAGCCATCGCTTCTAGTATTGCTATGGCGATCGCGATAGTTAATTAAGACTTTAATTTGTAAAGTTAGCGGTTGGCTGGCACGAACGAGATCGTAATCGATATAGGTAGTGTTTTCGCCCCACTCCATCCAAACGCGCTTATTTAGTAAAGCATCGGCACAGGCAAAACTCCAGACGGGGATCGTTCCTTCTAAAGCAAAAGTTTCTATATTTAAATAACCACTAGGATTGATAGCTCCATCTCCCCAGAGGTTGGTATCGAGAGCATACTCTTGCTGGATATACTCTACCGTTTCTGCCAACTTGGTCAGCATCAAAGTGTTCTCGCCTGGGGGTTTTAATGCTGCGATCGCCAAACCATGATAGGCTCTGGTTAAGATTCCCGAAACCGTACCGCAGGCAAAACCGCCAATACCGTTGGTTACCAGCCATTCTCTCTCGGTAGCCGCTACCAGATCGTTACAAATTCCTCTACCGATCGCGCTCATTGTAAAACCTGTTGTTGTACGGCAAGTAATTCTTTAATTCCCACTTCTGCCAAATCTAACATCCGATTTAATTGCGATCGTGTAAAGCTTTGAGCTTCGGCAGTTCCCTGAATTTCAATTAATTCCAGTTTGCCGTTCATTACCACATTCAAATCGACATCTGCCGCTACGTCTTCAAGATAATTCAAATCTAGAATGGCTTCTCCTTCAATCAATCCAACAGAAACAGCCGCTACAGGTTCTAAAAGAGGAGATGTGGTTAGTTCTCCCCGTTCGATTAGTCTATTGATCCCTTGTGCCAGAGCAATATAACCCGCCGTAATTGCAGCGGTTCGAGTTCCCGCATCTGCCTGTAAGACATCAGCATCAATAGTAATAGTTCTCTCGTCAATAGCTTTAAGGTCGATCGCCGCTCGCAAACTACGACCGATTAATCTTTGGATTTCTTGAGTACGTCCCGATAGCTTGAGCAATTCTCGCTTTTGTCGAGAGCTAGTGGCACCTGGCAGCATTCGATATTCTGCTGTCAGCCATCCCTGTCCGCTATCGACTAAAAAACGGGGGACTTGCGGCTGAATGCTGACGGTACACAAAATTTTGGTATTGCCACAGCTAGCTAATACCGAGGCGGTAGGACTAGTTACAAAATCTAACTCGAAACTATGGTGTCTGAGGCAATCGCTAGGACGGTTATCTGGACGTTTCCAGGACACGATACTTTACATTTCTCCAAAAATAGTCATTTAAAAGTATTACAGATAATGAGAATATTTTTTAGTCTTAATAATTCTAAGTTCTCTGTCTTGCCCCACTTTCAAGGGATACCTGGCTCTCAAGACTTTAATATTGCGATCGATCTTAACCAAGATATTTTATATAAATTTAAGATTTTTGAAATTCTACCTTAAACTCGAATTTTAAGTCTATGGTGGATAAAGGCAAGAAAAATATCTCACGATACTTGCTTTACTGCATTCTGATAGGACATTTTGTGAGAATAGCATCTAATTTTTTAGTTTCATTGCTTTTAGCGGCGTTAATGAGCTTTGCCGCTCCCGTAGTTTTGATTGGAACTATTTTGGGAGTTTTGTCGCTAGTTAGCTATTTTCCAGGCTTAATTGTTTTCCGTCAGGGAACTATTCACATTTTGGAATTCTTAGCTGTGTTTGGCAGTGGAAACCCTTGTCAGGGAATAGTTACTCTGGGATTGACTGTTGGTGTAGTTGGAGTATTGTTAGATATCTTTAATTTTTATCGCTATCAAAGTTTGCGAGATTAGCCCCCGTCGAGTTTTATAGTCATTCCCAATAGCAACCAGACGATTTTTGGAAAAAGTAGCAAGCAGCAAATAATATTTAAAGCTGTTCCCAATACATATCTACCATAAGAAAATTAATTGGAATGATTATATCAAGATTAAAATTTATTCTCCTTACCAAGTCAAAAAAATAGAAAATGCAACTCAATAAGGTTTGCTAGCGTCTAATAATAAGTAATAGGAATATTATTTGTTTTATAGTTGTTGGCAAATATGTTGGAAAAATTTTCTATTTTTTCGAGACGTAATCGAAAGCGTTGGTTATGCGCTGGTGTATCTTTAATTCTTACTCTATGTATTGGTTTGACCAATATCAAAGCAAGCTATGCGGTGTCTTGGGTAGAGTTGCTGTTGCGGGGAGTCCAGGTAATTCAATTATCTAGCATCTCCGACAAACAAGAAGTTGCTCTGGGTAAAGAAATCAATCAGCAATTAATTAATTCTGGTCAAGCCAGACTCTACCGCGGTCGCGCCATAAATAACTACGTCGATAGTATCGGGCAAAGGCTGGCAAAAACTAGCCAACGTCCCGATCTTCCCTACACTTTTCAGGTAGTAAACGATAAAAGCATCAACGCTTTTGCGACAATGGGAGGCTTTGTTTATATTAATACAGGCTTAATGCTAGCAGCAGACAACGAAGCAGAACTAGCTAGCGTTATCGGACACGAAATTGGTCATATTGTCGGTCGTCATGCCGTAGAACAGATGCGTCAAAGAGCGGTTTCTCAAGGTTTGCTCTCCGCAGCAGGGTTGGATCGTTCCCAAGCCGTCCAAATTGGAGTCGAACTAGCGGTGAGCCGCCCAAACAGTCGTTCTGACGAACTAGAAGCCGACCGCCTCGGCTTAGAAAATCTCAAACAAGCTGGCTATGCCCCTGCGGGAATGATTGGCTTTATGCAAAAACTGTTACAAAAAGGCGGTTCTGTTCCGAGTTTTTTAAGTACCCACCCCGCTACCAAAGAGCGTATTCAGGCATTACAGCAGCAAATCGATCCCGCCACTGCCAATGCGGGAGATGGATTGAGCGAAAGTACTTATCAGCAACAGATTAGCTCTCTGTAAAGCCTCTCTGCTAAGTTGTAATTAATGTTTATGCTCGTCAAAATTTAAGAATTGAAATCTGATAACTCAGTAGCAAAGTCGTGGCAACAACTACTCTTACAAAATAGAGTCATTGCTGTAATTCGCTCGCCTAAAATTGAAGTCGGTTTAGCAATGGCAAAAGCTGTTGCCGACGGGGGAATAAAGTTAATTGAAGTTACCTGGAATAGTGCCTATCCAGCAGCCACAATTTTGCGGCTAAGATCGGAGTTACCTCATTGTATTGTTGGTGCTGGCACTATTTTGAATCTCGACCAGCTACAAGAAGCGATCGCCGCCGAAGCGCAGTTTATTTTTTGTCCTCACTTTAGCCTTACTCTTTTGAAAACCTCAATTTTTCAGTATCAAATACCGTTAGTACCTGGAGTTCTAACTCCTACCGAAATAGTTACTGCCTGGCAAGCAGGAGCGACCACAGTTAAAGTATTCCCCGTTCGGGCTTTGGGAGGAGCTAGATATTTAAAAAGTTTGCGACAACCGCTGAGTCAAATAGAGTTTATCCCCACAGGAGGGGTAACGATTGACAATGCTAAAGCTATGTTAGATGCTGGAGCGATCGCTATAGGTCTTTCCAGCGATCTGTTGCTTCCTACAGCAGTTGCCGCTTGCAATTGGCAGGAAATTACTCAGCGCACTCAAACTTTACTATCTAAAATCAACACGATTTAACAAAGCGAGAGCTTTTTTGTGGCGAGAAGGCTATGTACCTTATCTATCTCCAGACTGAGAAGTTTCCCTTCCTGCCCTCAAGCGTGGTTTACATATCGCCACCGCGTAATGATAGTAAGAATATAACTATCGGTCCTGAAAGCATAACTAAAGCTACACAGATCAGTTGAAAGATTAAATTAAAATCAAGATTGCCAAAAGGACTAAAAAGGTTAGTTATAAAATCCATTGTTTCTCCTATAAAATTTACCCAGTTAAATTCGTAAAATGCTCTTGTCACCGAGACATAATCTATAATACAGGGCAAAGATTAGCTCTTTTTCAGTAAAGATACAAAAGTATATAAAGTTTTATTAACAACTGTCTTAACTTTTGTAGCCCGCGCCCAGATACAGTGCTTTTACCTGCGGGTCGTTGAGTAAATTGGCTCCCGTGCCTTCAAAGCGATCGCGTCCATTTTCTAAAACATATCCTCGATCTGCCATTAGTAAAGCTTTTCTAGCATTTTGCTCTACTAAAACTATTGCCTTTCCAGTCTGGTTGATAGCTCGAATTTGCTCGAATACTGCATCGACTAAAATTGGCGAGAGAGCAGCAGACGGTTCGTCTAACAGGAGTAACTCTGGGTCGAGCATCAAAGCTTTACCCATAGCCAACATTTGTCTTTCTCCTCCTGAAAGGGTTCCCGCTCTTTGTCGGCGACGGTCGGCTAAACGGGGAAACATACTATAAATAGAATTTTTTTGTGACTGAATCGAACCCCGACGAATAAATGCCCCCATTTCTAAATTTTCTTCTACTGAGAGAGAGGCGAAAACGTTAGACAACTGGGGAACATAGCACATTCCTCGCTTGACAATTCGGTCTGATTTAAACCCTGTAATATCTTTTCCTTTAAAAGTAATTCGACCTCGGTTGAGTTTGACCAGACCAAAAATAGCTTTAGCCAGAGTAGATTTTCCCGCACCATTAGGTCCGATGACCGCCACTATTTCCCCTGGTGCAACTTGGAAATTAATACCCTGAAGTATATTTAAATCTTTGATATAACCAGCATAAACATCAGTAACCTTTAAGATAGTTTCTGTCATAGGTCGGTTTTGAAAAAGTAGCAAGTAGCAAGTTAGATAAGCTTTAGAAAAGTAGTACTTAATAGAATAGGTAATAAGTAATAAGTAAATTATTTTGAATAAGCACTACTAACTACTAATAACTAACTCTTAACACCAAATGTTGAGTTTGGTATTTAGCTGAAGTTTTCAACAATGGCTTTGGCAAACTCCGAACATTTAAGCGGATGTTCTACTTCTGGAGTCATCATTCTGGCCAAATCGTAGGTCACTTGCCGTTTGGCGATCGCCTCACCCATACCTTGCTGAATTAAGTCTGCTGCTTCTTGCCAGCCCATATACTCAAGCATCATTACCCCAGATAAAATTACCGAACCAGGATTGATCCGATCCAAACCAGCGTGTTTTGGTGCTGTGCCGTGAGTAGCTTCAAAAATCGCACAATTATCGCCGATATTAGCTCCAGGACTCATGCCCAAACCTCCGACAATTGCTGCTGCCGCATCAGAAAGATAGTCTCCATTAAGATTCATCGTAGCGAGTATCGAATACTCATCGGGTCTGGTTTGAATTTGCTGAAAAATACTATCGGCAATGCGATCGTTGACCATAACTTTGTTACGCCATTGTCCCGAACCATGACTATGCCAAATTGAATCTAATACTGTAACAACTTCCTGGCGAATTTCTTCTTGTTTTTCTGGTGTTAGAGCATCATAGCCTGGTTCGAGTTTACGAGCATTGTCGTCTACACTAATTTCGGGATCTCGTTCGCGATTGCTAAGAATCCACGATTCCCGCTCGGTCACGCATTCGCTACGAAATTCGATTTTAGCCAGTTCGTAACCCCAGTCGCGAAACGCACCTTCGGTATATTTCATAATATTACCTTTATGCACCAAAGTTACCTGCTGTTTAGCTGGCGGCAGCTGCAAAGCATGTTGGATAGCACGACGAACCAAACGTTGCGAACCAGTTTTGCTGATTGGCTTAATGCCTATTCCAGCATCTTGAGGAATTTGTTTTTTGCCATGTTCGGGGGTAGCAGGAATTAATTCATTGTTGAGTAAATCGAGCAGTCGCTTGCCAATTTCATCACCTTTTTTCCATTCAATTCCCAAATAAATATCTTCAGTATTTTCGCGATAGACTATGATATCTAACTTTTCTGGATATTTATGAGGAGAAGGAGTGCCTTGATAATATCTACAGGGACGTACGCAGGCGTATAGTTGAAAAATTTGTCTCAGAGCAACGTTAAGCGAGCGAATACCACCACCTACAGGTGTAGTTAACGGACCTTTAATAGCGATTCCATACTCTTTTATGGCTTTTAGGGTATCTTCTGGTAAATACTGATAGGTGCCGTAGCGATCGCAAGCTTCATCTCCAGCATAAATTTTAAACCACTCGATCTTGCGGCGATCGCCATAAGCTGCTTTTACCGCAGCATCAAGAACAGTTTGGGTTGCAGGCCAAATGTCTACCCCCGTACCATCGCCGCGAATAAAGGGAATAATTGGATTGTCAGGAACTACTGGTTTTCCATCTTGAATATTAATTTTCGAGCCAGTGGTAGGTGGAGTGAGTTTTTCGTACATAGGTTGAGTCGATCGAATAAAGTAGCTAGAGTATAGTAACTCGAACAATATTTACTTAACTTCAGCAAACAAAATATTATAGCTACAGTCAAGCTTTTTCAATTAATAAATCGAACGGTAAGAACTAATAGTGATTTTTTTTACCATCAACACAAATATTTTAGGTATAAGACGGGGTCAGATCGTGATATTATTGTTGCCACAGAACACTAAGTACAAACACTCAGTGTCCGCTCTAACTATAGCTTAGATTCGACTGTGTAAGTTACAGATTACTCTGTCGTTTGATAGCGGAAAACCAATCTCTTGGAGATCGAACACCGTTCGAGCATTTAAATTTCCTTCTCCTTCCGCAGTCAGAGTTTCTGGAGGATAGGCAAAATCAAAACAGTCGCGTCTTCGCTCTAAGAACCGTTTAGAACTCGAAATTTAAGACTAGTTGCTGCCAAAGTCAAATTATATGGAAGAAAAATACGAGCTTGAGACTCAACTGCGATCGCCATCAGAGAAAAACCAGCTACAGGTTATTCCCAAGCTAGTCGCTACAGGAGAAACGGGTTTAGAAGCCCTGATGGAATGGATGGATTCCCGTCGCGATCGACAGCCCAATCTAGCATTGGCAAAAGCCTATCAAGCTTTATATCGGGCAGATACTCCTAAAACTAGAGAGTTTTTGCAGACCAGATTTCCCGATGGTATTATTACCCCGAACTCGCAGCGTGACGTTGATTATCAAAGCGTACAGGAGTTATTGGCAAAGCAAGATTTTAAAAGTGCCGATACTTTAACCCGACAAAAGCTCTGCGAACTAGCAGGAACGGCGGCACAGCAACGTGGATGGCTGTATTTTAGCGAAGTCGATAATTTTCCTGCCAGCGACCTGGAGACTATAAATCGTCTTTGGCTATTGTATTCCGAAGGAAAATTTGGTTTCTCCGTACAAAGGAAAATTTGGTTGTCTGTTGGTAAAGATTTCGACCGTTTGTGGCAGCGAATTGGCTGGAAAACAAGTGGTAATTGGACTCGCTACCCTCAAGAATTCACCTGGGATTTGTCTGCTCCTGAAGGTCATTTGCCTCTATCAAACCAGCTTAGAGGTGTCAGAGTTATTGCCTCTATTTTCTCTCACCCCGTCTGGACTCAAACATCTGTTTGACCGGGCTACAACATATCTTCGGTTAGAGAAATTTTAAAAGCTCGACTACAGCGATAAATAAACGAGAAGCAATCGGTTGCAAAATACAGAATAAACTGCTTTTTTACCAACAAAAATCCCAACTAAAGCACTTTTTTGGCAGTCAGTCTACCAAACACCAATAATTTTAAGGAAAAATGTTCGTTTGAAAAGTTTTTCGGGAACTTTAGAGATAGCAGACGTAGGAATGTATTAGCAGCTTTTTCAGTGAGAAAATCTTGTCAGGGAAAGTTACCTCCTAATACCTTCTTAACGATTGTAATCTAACCATAGCGATTGAAATTTAGTAACAGCAGTGCAAGCAGTAGATTTAGGGTTGAGAGTCAACAACAATATGACCAAGCCAAAAAACCGACTTTTTTGCCGTTTGGATGGTCTAACTCCCATTGTCAGAGAACAGCAAAGAGCCAAAATTCTAGAGCGACTCGGTTTATTGTCATCAGAATTAGTTCCCGTTTTTGAAGAAGCAACTCAAACCGCTTCGGCATTTTTGGAAACTCCGATTTGTATTCTTAGTTTGGTAGTAGAAGACGAATTACGTTTTAAATCCGCAGTTGGTTTGTCATCCATAGGTTTGATGAATCAGCTTGCGTCGCAAAGAAAAATGGCACTTAGAGAATCTTTTAGTACTTATGTAGTTGATAGCCAACAACCTCTAATCATCGACGATACTTTAACTGAGATAGTTTTTGCCAAAAGTTTGCTAGCGCAACATTACGGTATTCGAGCTTATTTGGGAGTACCCTTGATAAGTACTGAAGGAATTTGTCTTGGCAGTCTCGAAGTTATGGATTTACATCCCAGACAATTCAGCCAAAAAGAAGTTGATTTTCTAGCTCTAACTGCACGTTGGTGTTTGCGAGAGTTCGAGCGCGATCGCGCTATTGTCTGGCAACGAGAACCAGCCCTCAATTTAGTAGCTACATCGTCGGTAAAACCACAGCAAGCAAATTTGTTAGCTACTACCAACGCCATTGAAGAATCTATCTCGGTTGCTACCGAAGCAGTTGCCGCACATCCAGTCAAAGCCAAGCTATTAGCGCAGCTTACTCAAGAATTGAGAACTCCGTTGACTTCTGTAATTGGTATGGCTAGCGTTTTATGTAGAGAAGTATATGGTTCTTTGACTGTCAAACAGAGAGAATATTTAGAAATCATTCACAACAGCGGACAAAATTTGATTTCTTTGGTAGACGAAATTGTCAGTCTGGGAGTTTTGAGCGAAGGAGAATTAGAGCTCAATACTACTTCAATTGATATTGAAATGCTCTGCCAGCAGGTCATTAATAGTTTGAGTGATAAAGCCAAACAGCAACAGCAATCTCTACGTCTCTCTGTCGAGCCTGGAAATCGTATCTGGCATTTAGACAAAGATAAGGTCAAACAAGCACTTTATTATTTAATAAATGGCGTTTTAGAAATGTCGGAAGCGGGGGGAGAAGTTAGAGTTCACGTTTCTCGGCGCGAGCGGGCTTTAAATATTGCCGTTTGGATTACCCATCCCTGGTTGGGAGACGGTTTGACCTCCATAGAACTTTATTCTCAATCGGTTTCCAAAGCTCTGGCAATTGAAGCAGCCAACATAGAAAACAACTTTAATTTTGGTACGAGCGACATAATGTTAGGCAACAAATTGCTGACTTCTTCAGCTCTAATGAGTGCCATTAAAGATGGAAAATCTAGCGATCGCGACGAGGAAAAAATTCCTCGCGACGTTTTAGGACTTTTACTCTGTTGTCATTTAGTCGAACTTCATGAAGGTAGAGTAATCGTTCAAGGTTCGCCCGAATCTGGTTATCGCTATGTATTGCAGTTACCTAAAGCCCAGTTACAAGAAGAACAAAATATAGCTTAAGATAACTTTAGTTTGTCAATATTTTTTATTCTTTGACTCTGTGATACCAAACTGGAAAAAAATTATTTTGTTAGAGCCGCAGTCTAATCGATGGCTCGATGCTAGCTATCTCTATCGCTCCGTTGGTTGGTTCTCCGCTTGGAAACAGGGAAGTTGGTTACTCCAATGGTCAGAAGTAATAGGAGCTTGCTTATTGAGCATACTTTTTTTGCTTGCACCTGTTGTTTCTACTGGTTTGATTGGGGTGCTGTTAGTTGCTGTTGCAGGCTATTGGTTTTTAGTTACCGTTTCTGATGAGTCGCGATGGGGAATAACGCCCATACATTTACTAGTTTTTTTATATTGGTGTATCGCTACGATCGCCACCGCTTTTTCACCAGTCAAATCCGCAGCAGTTTCGGGTTGGGTTACTTTAACTTTGTATTTATGTTTATTTGCTTTAGCTTCTAGAATTTTACGCTCCCCTCGTTTGAGCAATTGGATAATTACTAGCTTTTTGGCAATTGCTCTACTAGTTAGTTGCTATGGAGTACGCCAAGAATTTTTTGGCGTAGTGCAGCTTGCCACCTGGAATGACCCTAATTCGGCTTTAGCCAACGATACTAGAGTTTATAGCTATTTGGGAAATCCCAATCTTTTGGGGGGATATTTACTGCCAGCGATCGCTCTTAGTATCGCCGCCATATTTGTCTGGCAGAGTTGGATTCAAAAAACCTTAGCCGTAATCATGGTGGCGATAAATTCTGCCTGTCTGTATTTTACCGACAGTCGGGGTGCCTGGCTGGCAATGGCGGCTTTAGTTGCTACCGTATTGCTGTTATTTTACTATTGGTGGCGACAGTATTTACCTCGCTTTTGGCGAATTTGGTTGTTGCCACTGGTGTTTGGTAGTTTGGCTGGATTGCTAACCGTAGCCATATTATCTTCAGAAACTTTAAGGTTGCGATTTGCCAGTATTTTTGCAGGGCGAAAAGATAGCAGTAATAATTTTCGGATCAACGTTTGGGAAGCAGTATTTAAAATGATTCGCGACTATCCCCTCACTGGTATTGGTCCAGGTCACGATGCCTTCAATCAGGTTTATCCTCGCTATATGAATAGTCGCTACCCTGCTTTAAGTGCTTACTCGATTTATCTCGAACATTTGGTAGAAATGGGATATTTCGGATTGGGCTGTTTTTTGTGGTTGCTCTTTATTACTTTGAGTTACGGTATCCGTCAGCTTACTAGTTTGCGCGATCGCAGAGATATTAGCGGTTTCTGGCTAATTGGAGCCATAGCAGCAACTGTAGGATTATCAATTCATGGCATTGTCGATACGGTCTGGTACCGTCCGCAAATAAGTACTTTATGGTGGTTTGTTCTGGCGATCGTCGCCAGTTATTACGACAATCTTACAAGTGTTTGGCGGCAAGTAAAATCTTAGTATTTTTTCACCGCTCTTGCCATTTCTCTCTCATCTTGACGACGTTTGATTGTTTCTCTCTTGTCGTATAGTTTTTTACCTTTAGCCAAACCGATACTAACTTTGACTCGTCCTTTCTTAAAATACATCTTTAAAGGAACTAAAGTTAATCCCTGTTGTTCTACCTGTCCGATCAGTTTGTTAATTTCGCGCCGATGTAATAGTAATTTGCGAACACGACGGGGTTCGTGGTTAAAATGCTCTCCACCCGCCTTGTAGGGAGATATATGAACGTTTGATAACCAAGCTTCCCCTTGACGAATAAAAGCATAGCCATCTCTAAGATTAACTTTTCCCGCTCTAATAGATTTTACTTCCGTACCGACTAAAGCAATTCCCGCTTCGTAAGTTTCTAATATTTCATAAAGATAACGAGCCTGTCGGTTGTCACTGACAATTTTGATATTAGTTTGTCGCTCTCCCATTGTTTAGTATCTGTTTACTGGTAATTTTTTAGTATACCATTTTGCTTTTTGTAGCAAGTTTAGTTTTATGTTTGTAGTCAGAGATTATTCGGTCGTTCTACGGCAGAGCGTGCTTTGACCGTTGGTCAAATTTAGAACTAAAGCTTATATTGTTAATATTTTTAAAGACGCTGCTCCGTAAACGCGAACGAAAAAGACTACGCTATCGTCAGTCGCACCCTTGCGAATGCGCTGCGATACAGGGCTTGCGTTCACTTCGTAAATTTACTTAGTGTGAGCAGTCCAAACTACTATATTTAACCAGGGCAGTAATTCTTCTTAACCAAAAACCAGCTAGTCTATAAATAGAAAATTGTCTATACATAGGTTAAGTTCAGTATAATTATTTAAATGATTTCAACAAAAACTAGAGTTTAAAGCTATTTATAAACAACATTGACTGCTTCTGAATATTTTGTATTAAAGGGTTAAAAGCCTTGTAAAACCCGTTTTTAGATATATTCTGTATATTTACATATTGTTTACATAAATTCCGCAACTATTACCCAAACTTTATACCTATTCTAGGTATTCCCCGATATACTAAGTTAAGAAAATCAAATAACTAAAAACACTATCTATTTAAGTTTGTCTACAAATTCATGGAAAACATCAATAACTATATCGCCTCTATTCAGCAAGAAATTGTAGCTGAAGAAAAAACAATTAAAGTAGCTAGATTAATTATTTTATTAATTAAAATAGAAAAAGAACTAACTACCGTAAAATCTACTTTGGTCAAGCTGCAAAACCACCAGCAAACTTACAATAAAGATTCACAGTTATCGGGACAAATAAATCAAAAAATAGCTACTGTTGATAGATTATTGGCAAAAATTAGTAAAGCTAGATTAAATTTAAACTACTATTTTATTTAACTGTATCTATTAATAAATTTATATAGCAATCCTAGGTGAATTGTGGAATTTTTGTTTCCTATTCCCTATTCCTCGTTCCCTATACAGAGATTTAACTGTTTATAAATAAAATAGGATTACTGTAGATGACATATAAATAGCAGCTTAATGTATGTAAAAGCGAAGTTATTTCATACTTACATACGCTATTTATGACTTGTAAAACATAAATTTACTCTTATTATTTATTTGTCACCGATACAGATAAAGATGCGAGCGCGAAGCGGATGACGGGCGGCACGGACGGCATTCGCGTCCTCATCAACTGGCGACGAAACATCATGCCTTGGATAGCATCGCCTTTCCGAAGGAAAGTCGGCAGTCACAGAGCCGAATGGCTCAAAGTACAGCACGTAAACGCAAACGCCATGCCCCCTGGATGACATAGCCCAATAATGAAGCCGATCGCGCTAAAATCTTCACTGAAATACTATCTTTTTGGTGACAATGAGGAGTAAACCAAAGCAACGTTATCTAGCTAATATTTGGCGATCGCTACTATCGCGTAACAAAATTCGAGATTGGCTAATTTATGATGTTGGCTTTAAGCTAGTTCAAAAATACGAACAGTTAATTCCCAATTATTCTTTAATTAGCAATACGCCTTTTATCGACCCCCAAGAGTTATCTTGGACTAAAGAGTTAGAGGCTAACTGGCAAGTTATTCGTCAAGAATTAGATGAGATTTTAAAACACGCCGCACAACTACCTAGCTTTCATGATATTTCTCCCGATCAGGCATACAACATAAGTAAGGACTCCTTGTGGAAAACTTATTTTCTCTATGGTTACGGAATTAAAACAGCAGAAAACTGTCATCGTTGTCCTGAAACTACACGTTTAATCGAACAAATTCCAGGAATGAAAACGGCTTTTTTCTCGATTTTGCTGCCAGGGAAGCATATTCCCGAACATAGGGGTCCCTATAAAGGAGTGGTTCGCTGTCTACTAGGTTTGAAAATTCCCGAACCAAAGGAAAAATGTCGTCTTCGGGTTGCGGACGAAATCAGATATTGGGAAGAAGGAAAAGCAATGATTTTCGATGATTCTTTTCTTCACGAAGCATGGAACGAAACCGATGGCATCAGAGTAGTATTGTTTTTAGATGTCGTACGTCCTCTACGTTTCCCTTTGTCTTTAGTAAATAATCTTTTACTAAAAATTATTGCTGTTTCTCCTTTTGTTAAAGATGCCGTTAACAATCAGAAACAGTGGAACGAACGTTTAAAACAATTGTACGACCGCTAAAAAAAGTAGAATGTAGGAAGGAATGCCTTCTTGGTGCGCGTTCCGCACTGGCTATCGCTAGAGGTCGCGACGTAGGAGGCGCAGAGGCTACCGCCTCAAGTTACGGCGATAACCTTTGTGGGTCGCACCGCTTATCTGTACGGCAATTATTTAAACTTACTGGTTAAATAATCGCTACTAATCCGCACAATTCTTTCTGAAGCACGACCATCGCCAAAAGGATTGATGGCGGTTGCCATTTCCTGATAGGCAGCCTCAGAAGTTAGTAGTTTACTGGTAACTTCTAAAATTTGTTCGGGATTAGTACCAACTAGTTTGGCAGTGCCTGCATCAACCGCTTCTGGTCGCTCGGTAGTTTCTCGTAAGACTAACACGGGTTTACCCAAACTAGGAGCTTCTTCTTGTAAACCTCCAGAATCGGTCAGTAATAAATGACATTGAGCGATCGCACCAACTAACTGAGTGTAATCTAGTGGTTCGGTCAGAAATACGCGGGGATGACTGGCTAAAGCAGCGGTAATCGGTTCTCTAACTGTGGGATTACGATGTAAAGGTAGAAGCAATGCGGTATCTGGAAAATGGTCTAATACTGCCTTAAATCCTTGCAAAATGTTTTTTAACGGTTTTCCCCAATTTTCTCTACGATGGACTGTTGCTAAAAGAACTCGATATTTCTGCCAGTTAAGACCATCGATCTCGCATACTGGCTGCTTTTTAGCAACGGCTAGGAGAGTATCAATTACAGTATTGCCCGTATGGTGAATTTCGCCCGTCACTCCCGCAGCTTTAAGATTTTTGACCGCCAATTCTGTAGGAGCAAAATGAAGTTGAGCTAGTTGAGAAATTAAACGGCGATTGGCTTCTTCTGGATAGGGATCGAACAGATTATTCGTACGCAAACCAGCTTCAACATGAGCTACAGGAATTTGCCGATAAAATGCGGCTAAAGCAGCAGCAAAAGCGGTAGTAGTGTCTCCCTGAACAAAAACTAAATGAGGTTCGATCTCTTTAAATACTGTCTCTAAACCCTGCAAACTATTACAGGTAATATCAGTTAGAGTTTGCTTGGGTAACATAATTTCTAAGTTGCGATCGGCTCGTAACTCAAATAACTGCATAACTCTATCTACCATTTCCTTATGTTGCCCTGTCAAAATTAAATGGGTTTTAATTTTGCTAGCAGCATTAAGTTGCTGAATTACTGGTGCGAGTTTAATCGCCTCTGGGCGAGTTCCCAAGATTACGCAAGCAGAAAAAAGTTTGGTCATTCACTTTATTATTGTAAATAGAGCAGCGATATAAGCTAAGTACGAGCGATCGCGCTCTAGCCTGACGGAAATCGCAACGTTAAGCAGTTAAATATACAGTTTTTGTTCGACCAGTATAACAATAGCAAATTAATTAAGTTATAAACTGCCAACCCAATCATCTACCGAATTCGTTCCTTTACACCAATAAGGATTTTAGCAACAGCAACTAGACAAAAAAAACTCAGCTAAAGCTGAGTGTTATACCATTACCTAAATTCTGAAAAATCGAGGTTTATTTCTTTTGGCATTTGCGGAATATTTTAAACAAGAAATATTATATTTCTAGAGCTTATTATTCAAAATCGATTTATTTAGTAGTTTCAAGCTGACAAGTTAGAGGACAAGAAGCATAAATAGAGGCGGGGTTTAACTTCTCGTTGCCATGCAGCCAATTCAACCAGCTTACTTCTTCAGGATGAATACCTTTAATAGATAGTATTGCCGCACCCAAAACTACTACCGAAAGATTAATTGCCAGAATGCTGCCTGTGACGAGTAAAACTGCACTAGTAGGAAAAACTGTTTGCAAGATAATCGCCGCCAAAATACCAACTGTAGCTACTAAAGCTCCTACTGGAAACCCTACTACCAACAAACAAACTGTTAGGGTAAAACTCCAGATTAAGAAGCTTTTAATAAAGGTCAAATAACTGTTCTTTCGTACAAATTCCATTATTTTTACGGGGATAAACAACAACAATTAAAGGAAAAAATCGAGCTAAGTTACATGCTCGACTGCTTCTTTATAAAGTAAGTATATAAAAACAATTTAAATAACTGTAGTTTTTTGAGAAGATTTTTACAAATTTTTATATTCTTCTTAAACTATCGACATGAACACATAAACAGCGATCCCTATTAGTTTTACGTCATTTCTTTCTTTAATAGTCATTTTATTATATCCATAGTCAACGTTAATCTGCGTTTCATAACAAACTATAGCAACCATTATTTTGTAGTCGAATTGAATTTGTTTTGAAAATAATCGGTTGACTCCAAAGATGAAGCAAATGTGTTTGTTCTCTCGAACTAGGCAGCGAGATAAAAAAATACAATGTCAAAATCTTTATTTTTTTTTAATAGTAAATCAGGCTTATCTATCTTAGGATCTATATCGCTCGCCACAGCAAAGAGCTATATACCCCAGATAAAATTTATAATTGCATTCCTATAAAAGATTAGAATAACTACGTAAATCACAACAACCTCTAGGCAATTTTAGTTGAGTGTTTTTTTTTAAGCGATTGCACTCAAGTTAGCGACAAATAACAGATCGAAGCGATTGTATTTAAAAGATAAATTATTTTTTACTGTTAACAACTTTAATAACTTTGGGAACTTTAGTAACAGTAACAAGTTAATTTTTTATATAGATCGGTAAAATGAATCAAAAACCTGGTTTACCGCCACTACCACCACCACCAAAAAATTTAAGCAACAACAAAAACAACAATTCAGCTGCCAAAACTGTCTCGACAACCAAACCAATTCCAGATCGTCTACCTACTTCCAAGACAGTTGCCCAACCCAATCGTCCTCAACGTTCTTCGGGGCAACCATCATTAGAAACCATCATCAAAACTGCATTTAAATCGGGATTTTCAGATATTCATTTGGGAGTAGGCGAAGTACCAAGATTTCGCGATCGCGGCGAAATGGAATTGACCGAATATTCTAAAACCGATCTCAATACCTTTATGAGTTGGCTATATGAAGTGCTAACTGATAAAGAAGTAAACCAGTTTAAACGAGATCTAGAATTTGATGGCGCAACTCAGTATGATTTTGCTCGCGTGCGAATTAATATCTTCGATAGTCTTTTAGGTCCTGCCTTAGTCATGCGTTTGATTCCTTTAAAAATATTAACTATGGAAGAATTGGGAATGTCGCCAGTATTTAAGGATATTGCCGATGCTCACAAAGGATTGATTTTGGTAACGGGTCCTACTGGTTCGGGTAAGTCTACTACTATGGCGGCGATGGTAGACTACATCAACAAAGAACACGCCAAGCATATTATTACCATTGAAGACCCCATTGAGTTCGTCCACCAAAGCCGTCGCTCTCTAATCAAACAAAGGGAGGTAGGGATTAATACCTTGCAGTTTGATAATGCCCTCAAAGCAGCATTAAGGGAAGATCCTGACATAATTTTAATTGGTGAGATGCGCGATCGCGGTACTGTTAACACTGCTTTAAAAGCGGCTCAAACGGGTCACTTAGTAATGGGAACCTTGCACACCAATAGCGCAATTAAAACTATCGAGCGGATTTTGACCCTTTATAGTGCCGAAGAACAAGATGCCATGCGGGTAGCTATCTCAGAATCTCTGGTGGCAATTATCGCTCAAGGTTTATGCCGCACTACAGATGGCAAGCGAGCTGCATATCACGATATTTTGGTCAACACCGAAACAGTTAAAGACTACATCAAACAAGGTAAGTATGACGAGATTCACAGTTTGATGCAAAATGGCGAATATGACGGCATGATTACTACCAATCAATCGCTGTTTGCACTCTATGAAGATGGTAGAATTACAGAAGAAACCGCTCTAACACAATCGCCCACACCTAATGAAATGGCAATGATGTTGCGTGGTAGGTTTTAGTAAGTTGGGCATTAGGCACAAAAAAAGCGATCGCCTATAGCAATAGTGTCCTCAAACAATAAATTATCCTGATAGTCAAGTTATTAATACATTGCCAAAATCGACCGAGCCACCCTCTTTACCAGACACCTTTAAAGGTATAGCTCTTTTTACACCAGGAGGGGATTTAATCTATGGCATAGATGCCGAGCGGCGATCGCGTTGGCATATTCATTTATGTTCGGGCTTACAAGAAATTTGGGGTTTGTCCGAAACCCCTCATTTTTTAGTGCCTGGATACACTGCTACGGTAGATTGCTGGCGCGATCGCCACAGCCAACAGCTACAAGTTGTTGCCGAAACATATCCTGCTGTAAAACGCTATATACCCTTGCTGAACACCGTATTTGGACTGGAGGAACCTGTAAAATGGAAAATTATTTCCTGGCAAGAAGAATATTGTAGTCGCGCAATTTTGGAAACTTACCGCCAGCAATTTCCCCAGCTTTGGGAAGAACGAGATTTAATCGTTCGTTTAGATCCATCTGGCGATCGCTCCACAGTAACGGAAAACTTACAAGAATCAGATACTCTAGCGGGATCGAAGTCTTTGACAACCTCCCAAACCACTCAAGGTGAATATGTGTTACGACTATTTATTTCCAGTAGCGATCGCCATACCGAAAAAACTCTGGCACACATCCATCAACTTTTAGAACGGGGTCTTACCACTCCCTATACCCTCAAAGTAATCGATATCGATAAACATCCCGAAAGAGGTAGAAAAGAGCGGGTAATAATAACACCTACATTAATTAGAGTATTTCCCCAACCAGTTAAACGTATAGTTGGCGAATTAAATAATATTCAGCAAGTTTTACAAATTATTTCCAGTTAATATATTGGGCAAGTAGTTTACAGTAACCACTAAAATAAAATGAACTTGTCCGTATTTGCAGCGATCGCCTATGGATTGCTTACTTTTTGTGGCGGCATTGTAGGTTATATGCAAGCTAAAAGTAAAGCTTCGCTTATTTCTGGCTGTTTGAGCGGTATTCTGTTGCTAATAGCCGCTTGGTTGCAGTTTCAAGATATAGGTTTTGGCTTAATTCTAGCTCAAATTATAACTCTACTATTAATAGTCGTATTTGCCGTTCGTTTGGTAAAAACTAAAAAATTTATGCCTGCAGGAATTATGCTGGTAGCTGGTGCGATCGCTCTGGTTTTGCTATTTTCGGAAAATTACTGAGAGACGGGGCGCAATACTTCTCGTTTGACAAGTTCATTATTCGGTCATAGGGGTCACTCGGCGATCGTGGAAATGGGGAATGAGGAATTGAGGAATGCCTCTACTTCTCTAAATCCCAAAATCCCGAATTTTAGATAGGGGATTGTCCCTAAATCTCTATTTTCCTAATTCTTAGCAACTATTTATACAAAGCTGAAACTCTCAAACAAGAAGTGTTAAGACGGGGCGTATAAAACTAACAGTTGGAGTTAGGCTAGAGTTTCTGGACAATACCCCAGACCCCTAGTAAACTGTTGGCGAAAAGCTTCTATTTCTTTAATGTCGGGTTCGCCGTGAGCGACAATTGCCACTTGATAGCGTCGCATAACCTCTACGGGTGATTGTCCTGTTTCTAAACTCCAAAAGACCATTTTCAAACGCATTTCAGGTTGGTAAGCTATGCCCAGTTCATTCATAAAAGCTCGAAAATTACCATGATGTAAGGGCGTGAGGGGCTGGGGAAACCGAACCTTGACGATCCAGCCGTCAATTTGATGAATTACCGTAATTGAAGCTTTGGCTGCATGCTTCATCGAGCGCAAATAATCTATTGCTCTTAACGTTGCGCTGGCATTAGTTAAAAAATAAAGATAGTCCATTAAAAATCTTGTCTTGGAATCTTCAGATATACTTTATATTCTGACAAACAATAGCCAACTTCTGCTTGGGGAAAAGCACCCGATCTTTTAAATTTAATCTAGGGGAAATTACCCAAATCCCAGGGTTTATAGTGTACGACCAACTTAGTATGAATGAGGATTTTTTACTCTCTAGCTACAATTATCAGCTACCTTCTAGTTCGATTGCTCAAAATCCTGCTATACCAAGAGATAGTTCGCGATTATTAGTAGTGAATTCCCCTAACGAGCATATTCACTGCATTTTTCGCCAGCTTCCACACTGCCTCTTACCAGGAGATTTGTTGGTTTTTAACAATACCCGCGTTATTCCCGCTCGCTTGTATGGTTATAAATCCACTGGTGCGACTGTAGAAATTTTACTTTTAGAAGAGAAAGAAAAAAATCTCTGGCTGGCATTAGTTAAGCCTGGTAAGCGTTTTGCTTTGGGGAGTGAAATTATCTTTACTCCACACACAAAAAGTTCTCAGCCTCAAATCGAACTTAAAGCTACAGTAGTCGATCGCGATGAAGCGACGGGAGGAAGAATTTTACAATTTGAACTGCCTCCCCAGCAGTCTTTCTGGCAAGTTTTAGAGCAGTTTGGCGAGGTTCCCATACCGCCTTATATTACTAATACTCAAAGCGATGTCAGTCAATACCAAACGGTTTTTGCTCAAAGAGAAGGAGCAGTAGCAGCACCCACCGCAGGACTGCATTTTACTCCACAATTATTACAAAAACTTCAGCAACAAAATATCGATAGAGCTTACATTACCCTTCATGTAGGTATAGGTACTTTTCGTCCTGTAGAAGCAGATAAAATTCTCAACCACACCATGCACCAGGAATGGATTGATGTCAGCCTCGATACAGTAAAGAAGATCGAACAAACAAAAGCAAGAGGTGGTAGAGTTATTGCGGTGGGCACTACAGCAAGCAGAGCTTTAGAAGGTGCGGCAAAGGCTGCAAAGCTCGCAGGAAAAAATTCTTTACAGCCCTATACGGGCAAAACCGACCTATTTATTTATCCTGGTTATCAGTGGCAGGTTATTGATGGTTTAATTACAAATTTTCATCTGCCTGGTTCGAGTTTATTGATGATGGTTAGTGCTTTGATTGGTAGAAAAAGGTTGTTGGCTTTATACCAAGATGCGATCGCACATAACTATCGTTTTTATTCTTTTGGCGATGCAATGTTAATCTTACCCGAAGCAAAACTAGAACAATATTCCCAAACATAAACGCTGGTTTTGTAATATAAATAAACTAAACTTTGGCGGTCGCAATGTTGACTGTGTAATTCATTTAAATCGTTAACAAGTTGCTGATGGCTAACTCCAGCTTTTGGTATGTAAGAAGAACTCATCGCCAAGCCAATTAAACTAGTTTTATCTAACGGTTGTCGATAGGGAAAACTACGGTAGCGAACATTAGGTAGGAGAGAACTAATATACTGCTCGTGATATTTATTCATACGATGGGCAACTGAACTTTTGCCGCCTACTTTATCGATTATCTGCCCATGTTGGCGTGTAAATTCATCTTTACCATCTATATCGCGATCGTTCCAAACCAAAGCAATTTTGCCTTCAGGCTTGAGAATACGCTGAAATTCTCGAAGAGTGGGTTCGATCTCAAACCAGTGAAAAGATTGAAAACAGGTGACTAAATCTACAGATGAGTTTGGTAAATTAGTATTTTCTGCATTGCCATCACGATATTTTACTAAAGGATGAGGTGTTGCAGCCTGTCTCATCGCCCCATTGGGTTCGATCGCTATTACCTTAACTTTTTTGTCTGCTAGCAAACGGGAAGAAATACCCGTTCCCGCACCAATATCTACTGCCGTTAGTTTCGCTGAATCTTGCCAACCCTCTAAAATAAACTCGATCGCCTCTGTAGGATAACTCGGTCGATACTTGGCATAGTCCTCGGCGCGGTTGCTAAATCTACCTTGAGGATTCATTTGGTGTAATTCGAGGTCAGAAGTATTCATATTATTTATTGCTTAAAAAATTTCAATCAAACAGAGAACGCAATTTGGCACCAAAATTTTGCCTACTTAAAAAGACTCTGGCGCAGTTACGCCCTGGCATTCCCGAAATTGACCCTCCTGGATGAGTTCCCGCACCTGTGAGATATAAGTTTTTAACTGGTGTAGTGTAATTAGAAATTTCTGGCAGGGGACGCAAGAAAATCATCTGATCTAAGGACATATCCAGATGATAGTAATTACCTTTATAGGAACCCAGTCTTTCCCCTAGCTCGGCAGGACTTTCGACCCGACGAGCGATAACTGCATCTTTAATATTGGGGGCATAATCTGCCAGTTTGTTCATTACCCGATCTGCCACGCGCTCTTTAAGCTCGTCCGTCCAACCCGTACCGTTTAAACCCGTTCCTTCCTTTCCTGCTATTTGATAGGGAGCAAAAAATTCAATCCACAAAGTATGTTTGTCTGGTGGTGCGAGAGTGGGGTCTAGTACCGAGGGAATGTCTAAATACATCGAAGGATCGCCATCGGGAATTTGCCCCATTGCCGCGAGGGAATGAGCCTGTTCTACATGGGCAACAGAATCGGCAATTAACACAGTGCCTATTAGGTGTTGGTTATCTTGCCCTTCATAGGCAGTAAAGCGTGGCGGTTCTGACAAAGCACAGTCAATTTTAAGAATCGTTTCGTTGTTGTTAACAATTCTTCGCTCGATTTTTTGTTCGAGATCGGCAGCAATTGTCCCCGATTCGATTAACTGTAAAAATAACCGCTGCACGTCGATGTTAGAAATTATACCTTTACTAGCTCGATAACTTTTACCTCCAGCTACCGTGACACCTACGGCGCGATCGCCTTCGATAATTACTTCTTTAACCACCCGATCGGTTAGAATTTCTCCTCCCAAACTAGTTACTAACTTAACTAATGCCTGAGTTAAGGCTCCAGTTCCTCCTTCAGGTCTGGCTATTCCTGGATGATGGCGCATTGCTACCATCATCAATCCCGAAGTCATGCCTTTTTGTGAAGGCGCACCGCCAATTTCTGCTGCTAGTCTGGCAAGGGGGGCTTTAACAATTTCGGTATCGAACCATTCGTTGAGTACGTCTTCGGGAGAAGTAATCATGGTGCGAATAAAGTTTAAGGCTTTGTTTTTCGAGCCTGCGATCGCCAATACGTCGCTTAAATTCTGCGGTCGCAAATTTTTGGCAATATCGATAACTGACTGTGGTGGTGCATTAAAAAAGGGCGAAACTGCACTCAGCAACCGCGACCAATAACCGACAAATTCGACGTATTTTTCAGCATCTCGCTGACTGTAACGAGCAATATTAGCAGCTGTTTTTGTTAGCGATTGATGACCTAAAAAATATTTGCCGTCGGGATGGGGACAAAAAGTATGAGGATCGCAAGTAAGATACTTTAAACCATATTTGTGTAGCTGTAGCTCTTGCAAAACTGGTCCTAGAAAAATAAACTCGTGGTCGATGGCGCAGAGATTGAACTTGAAACCAGGAGCTTTATCGGGTATGGCTACTTCTGTAGTAGCTGCACCCCCAGGAACGGGTCGTTTCTCCAGTAATAAAACACTATATCCAGCTTTTAGCAAATATGCAGCGCAAACTAGACCATTGTGACCCGCCCCAATAACAATCGCATCGTACGTTTTCATTAAAATTCAAATTCCTTGGTTACCCTGGTAAAATCTTATTAATATTGTTATTGAAAAACTAGCGAGATCTACATCTAACACCAGAAAGACTTTATTAAATCTCGGTACGAATATTTACAAAATTTGCTACCTGGTGTTTGTATTTATGGTCGCGCCTTTTGCTATACTTACTTTTGCTTGCAATCTTTAAAAAAATTATCGTATGAGTTTTGTCCTTAGAGTAATCGAACCTAAAGGAATTTTAGACGGTACTAAAACCACCGAGTTTCAAGAGCAACTCAACAAAATCATTGAAAGCGGGGCACAAATTGTCTTGGTGGATTTTAAAGATGTTACTTTTATGGATAGTTCTGGATTGGGAGCTTTAGTTAAAGCTTTGAAAACCGTAGAAGCTGCTGATGTCAAACTGTTTTTGTGTTCGATGAACGAACAAATTAAAATACTTTTTGAGTTGACTAGTATGGATCGCTATTTCAAAATTTACAGCGATCGAGAAGAATTCAAACAAAAATTCAAGCATTAAACTTAGGCAGGGTGCAGTGCTTCGACAAGCTTGCCATCAGGGCAGAGAGAGCAGAAACAAAATCGACAATGTAACTCAAGCAAACAACAGCTATGGCTAAAAAAAATCAATCTGTAAGATAGATATGTCATCTTCAAAACGATAGTTTGGATGCCACACTTTGACATCCTGTAAGAGATCGTTCAACTTACGGTTTGGTACATATTGGTAGGCTTTTAACAGCTTGACTAATTTTTCTATTCCTTGATAAGACTGTTTGGTTGATGGTTCTACTTCGTAAATTCCGTCACTAAATAGATAAAGACTAGAATTATCTGGAACTTTACAGCTTGAGTCTACATACTCAACATCCAAAAACATACCAATTGGAACTCCTGGAGTTTTTAACCGTCTTTCTTCTAAGTCGTAATTTTTTTTCGGGGACAGCAAAATTGCTGGAGGATGACCCGCACTAGAATAAAACAAAGTTTTGTAGCGGCGATTGTAAACTCCATACCACATAGTAAAATATCTATCGTTGCGATCGCTCATTTGAAAAGTACGATTCAAACCTTCCAAAACCGTACTAGGTTGATAATAGTCAACATTTCGCAAGTTACGCGATCGCACTAAATTAATTACCGATAGAGAAGGTAAAGAAGCGCGCAAACCGTGTCCCGAAACATCTAATAAATAAAAAACCAGGTTATTTTCATCCAGCCAAAAATAATCAAAACTGTCTCCTCCCAACTGTCGGGAAGGAATAAAACAAGCATCAATTTTTAAAGAAGGATGAATTAGCTGTTCGGGTAAAATCGAGCTAACATACTCTGCCGCTTCTAATAGTTCGGCTTCGAGTAACTGTTTTTGTACTCTCAGATCGTGACTGAGTTGATGTAGGCGTAAACCCGCTCTAACACGAGCTTTAAGCTCTGTCATGTCAATTGGTTTGCATAAAAAATCATCCGCCCCCGTATCCAAACCTCTAACTCTGTCGGCAACAGAATCTAAAGAAGTCAACAAAATAAAAAAAGTCGTCGATAGATTGGAATCGGATTTAATCTGACGGCATACTTCCAAACCGTTTTTACGGGGCATAATCCAATCGCAAATGATGAGATCGGGACAAATTGCATTAGCTTTGACGATCCCTTCTTCACCATCACTGGCCAGAGTAATATCGTAACCTTGCGCCCGCAGAGTTTTCTCTAGTAACAGTTGGGTTGCACTATCGTCGTCAATAATTAAAATTTGAGCCATAGTAAACTAGAATTATATACTGCTTATGACCGATCTCTAAAAATTGACGAGCCTTACTACATCAATATCGATAGTGTCAGACAAAGAGCAGTATTTAAGAATGATTGCGCTCGAAAACCGCAAAATTTTATGGTTAGTAGATTAACAATATATCCGACCGACAGCGATGGGTCTATGACATCGTCACTAACATTAGTTTTTCTGTTCGGTCGATAGCTGTTGTTTTGGCAATGAGCACACTCAATCGCAATGATGACCTATCCTTGCTGCCGCAATTGTTGGATTAATCTCTAACCCCTGGAATTTAAAATGGACTATTTTCACCTTCAATATCCCAAAGTAACCTGTCAATGGCTGGCTCAAAATTTAAATAATCCCCAAATAGTAGTTTGTGACTGTCGCTTTCAATTAAACGATCCTCAGTGGGGATATCAGCAATATTGCCACAATCATATTAAAGGTGCTTACTATTTAGATTTAAATCGCGATTTATCTGCTCCAGTAGAAGTTCGTGGTGGAAGACATCCCCTGCCAGATACCAATCATCTGGCGCAGAAATTGTCAGCTATGGGTATCATTCGCAATCACACTTTGGTAGTAGCTTATGATGATTCTAAGCTGGCTTTTGCAGCCCGTTTGTGGTGGTTGTTGAATTATTTAGGTCATCGGTCGGTAGCTGTACTCGATGGTGGTTGGCAAGCTTGGCAAGCAGCAGGTTATCACACAGACTCTACACAACCCAAATTGCGACAAAGCTTGTTTGTTCCCGAACTACAAACCGATAAAGTCGTTAATAGAGAAGAAGTTAAACTTTGTCAGGATTCACCTGCAACAATTTTAGTCGATTCGCGCGATCGCGATCGCTATTTAGGACTGAGAGAACCAATCGACCCCATTGCTGGAAGCATTGAGGGAGCGGTTAATTCTCCCTGGAAACAGGTTACGGACGAACGGGGTTATTTACTACCTATTGCGGCACAACAAAAGTTATGGTCTAATTACTCTGCGGCACCAGAAATTATTGTCTATTGTGGTTCTGGTGTAACTGCTTGTGTTAATCTGTTGTCTTTAGAATTGGCAGGAATTACACGGGCAAAACTCTATCCTGGAGGTTGGAGTGATTGGTGTTCCTATATGTCATAGAGTTTACAATTTTTTTACGTACATTTGGGGAAACTTAGTGCATAATAAATAAATGCGCTATCAATAGCGTGCGATCGCAAAAAATACCGCGATTTAACTCTATATATAGTAGCTAGTTATTTTATTCTCTACAAAGCTCTTGGTCATGAATTCGTCTCTCCAACAAACAGAAAATACTAAAAATTTGCTGTTAAGTCAATTAAAAAAAAGTCAAAGACCAATGAGTTTGCACCAACTAGAAAATAATATAGGCAAAACCAATAGTCTGTCCCATCGCCTGCTTAAAGAAGCTGCCTGGAAGCTAGTAGAAGAAGGAAAAGTGCAGTTCAACTCTACTTGGGATTTGGAGATTATGGAAAAAGTAGAAAGCAATTTTAGCCGCTAGGCACTAGGTACTAGGGTGATAGGAAATTAGGGGTTTAGGGACAGACTGAAGTACCTCTCCCCATTTCCCTATTCCCCCAAGACCCCAAGTCTTTTCTTGCTCTCTACCAAAATCTACCTCATCGCCAAAAGTTAAGTAATAATAAATAATGTCTCATTCGTTACCAACGACAGACATTTCAGTTCAAACTTAACTTATCTATGGCTTCCTCCTATTTAGCAGAGGCAAACAGCAATCGCCAAAATCGAGAAAACGATTGGAAATTATTTTTACGGCTAGTTCCCTACACGCGCAAACATCGCGGCATACTAACAGTTTGTCTGGTATTACTAGTACCTTTAGCTGTAGCTGGTTCGATTCAGCCTTTAATTATCGGTCAAGCAGTATCTTTACTTAAAAATGAACCTACTTGGTCTTTTTTAAACGATTTTTCAGTTGCCCAAGGCATTAATATCCTTGCAGGTATTCTCTTACTAACAGTAGTCTTGCGTTTAATATTTTCTTCAGTCCAAGGATATTTAGTACAAAAGATCGGACAAGAAATTACTGCCGCAGTCCGCAAAGATTTATTCGCTCACGTTACTTCTTTAGCTTCTAGCTTTTTCGATCGCACGCCAGTAGGAAAGTTAATTACCCGCATTACTAGCGATGTAGAAGCATTGGGCGATGTTTTTGCCAGTGGCGCGATCGGTATTCTCAGCGACACGGCTACGATCGTAGTCATCGTAATTACAATTTATTTTGTTGACTGGAAATTAGCAACCATGTTGGTACTGATGCTAATTCCCGTAACGGGCTTAATTATCTATTTTCAACAACAGTATCGTAAAGCAAACTACAAAGCCAGAGAAGAACTTTCCAAGCTTAACTCGATGCTGCAAGAAAATATTGCAGGGATAAACATAGTTCAGTTGTTTCGCCGCGCTAAATATAACAGTGAAATGTACCGTACGGTTAACGACCGCTACCGCCAACAGGTAGATAAAACTATTTTCCACGACTCAGCAGTCTCGGCAACTTTGGAATGGATTTCTTTAGTAGCGATCGCTGGTGTTTTATGGTTGGGTGGCTGGTTGGTACTGCGAGAAAATATGACCTTTGGAACTCTATCGGCGTTTATTTTGTACGCCCAAAGGTTGTTTAATCCTCTGCGACAGTTTGCCGATAAATTTACCATGTTTCAGGCAGGTTTTACGGCGATCGAGCGCATTAACGACTTAATGAGCGAGCCAATTGAAATTAAAGACAAACTAGGTCTGAAAGAAGGACACAGCGCGAGCGTTAAACTAGCTTCAAACTTAGCTCATAAGGGAGAAATTCGTTTTGAAAATGTTTGGTTTGGCTATAAACCAGATGAATACGTACTAAAAAACCTCAATTTTACTATTAAGCCAGGGAAAAAAGTTGCTTTAGTCGGACCTACAGGAGCGGGTAAAAGTTCGATAATTCGTCTGTTATGTCGTTTATACGAACCCAGTCGCGGCAGAATTTTGGTTGATGGAATTGATATTCGCGATATTCCCCAAGTTGAATTACGTCGCTATATTGGCGTAATCTTACAAGAAAGCTTTTTATTTGCTGGCGATATCAAGCGTAACATTAGTCTGGGAGATAATTATTCTTTTGAAGAAATTCGTCAAGCAGCCGAATTAGTTAACATCGATCGCTTTATTCGCCAGTTGCCTAACGGCTACCATACAATTTTGCGCGAACGCGGTACTAATTTATCGGGAGGACAGAAGCAGCTTCTCGCTTTTGCTCGCGTAGCCATTCGCAACCCCGATGTTTTAGTCTTAGACGAAGCAACTTCTAGTTTGGATGTGGCGACAGAAGCAATGATTCAAGAAGCATTAGAACATTTGCTCGTTAACCGCACGGCAATAATTATCGCTCATCGTCTTTCTACTATTCGCAACGTCGATAAAATTCTGGTACTCAAACGCGGAGAATTAATAGAGTCTGGCAGTCATGAAGAACTTCTGGCAACAGATGGACTGTATGCTAGTTTGTACAAACTACAAAAGCTAGGAACTTAACTTGCTACTATGCTATTTAAAGAGGATGTCCCCCTGGCTGATAAAAGTTTAGTCTTCCCGCTCCTAAATATAAACTATTAGCTTGCTCTCCAGCAGGAAAAACCGTAACGCCAAAGAGATAAACGCCGCCAAAGTCTGGGTTGCGTCTGGGCTTTAATCCCACAGTTATTATGCTTCCTGGAGGAACGGGATCTTCTAAAGTTACAGTAATTGCTTTGGTTTCTTCATCTTGAGTAGCAGCGCTCGCTAATTCTTGCTCTTTATTACTGTGAGTGCCAAGATAAGCTTTAGTTTCATCGATCCGAAATTTAATTTCATCTGCTCCCTGTCGCTGTTGAATAACGATTTTTTCTAAGGGTTCGCCCACGTTTTTGGGTAACTCAATATCAAAATAGTATTTTGCCTGTCTAATTCTGATACCGTTAAAAGTAGTATAAGCATCTATTAGGCGAGGCGATTGGTCAAAAGAAACAGTACCGTCTGGAAAACGAACCGCCAGAGCGTTGGGAAGGGCGATCGTTTCGGCAGTTAAAATCGAAGATAGTAAACCTAGCAGAAAAAGTTTTTTCATTCAACTGACGTTTATTTTTATCGTAACGATTAATCGATAATTCGACTATCAACTTAGCCAAACGGCGAACAAAACGCGAACTAGTTTACTTTTGTCACAATAATGGGTAAGTTTGAGGACGATTACATTATCGATGGGGAATAACAGCAAATGGCTAATACGCAGACACGTAAAGCCGATCACTTGCGTATTTGTCTGGAAGAAGACGTACAGTTTAACCAGCTAAATACTGGGTTTAATTACTATCGCTTTACTCACTGTTGCTTGCCAGAATTAAATCTTAATGAAGTAGATTTGACAACTACTTTCTTAGGTAAAAAGTTAGGCGCGCCGCTGCTGATTTCATCAATGACGGGTGGCACTCAACAAGCTAAAATTATCAACACTCGTTTGGCTGAGGTGGCGCAAAATTATCGTTTGGCGATGGGTGTGGGTTCTCAAAGAATTGCCGTGGAAAATCCCGATGTCGCTCATACCTTTGCCGTGCGATCGCTCGCTCCCGATGCGGTTTTGTTCGCCAACCTCGGTGCGGTACAGCTTAACTACACTTACGGTATAGAGCAATGTTTGCAAGCTGTAGATATTTTAGAGGCTGATGCTCTGATTCTCCATCTCAATCCCTTACAAGAGTGCATTCAGCCTCACGGAGATACTAATTTTAAGGGTTTGTTAGATAAAATTGACCGCTTATGTCAACAGCTTGAGATTCCTGTAATTGTTAAAGAAGTAGGTAATGGCATCTCGGCAGCTATGGCAAAAAAACTAATTGAAGCAGGTGTAGCAGCGATCGATGTAGCTGGTGCTGGTGGAACTTCCTGGGCAAAAGTAGAAAGCGAAAGAGCCGAAAATAATTTACAACGCCGACTCGGTAAAACCTTTGCCGACTGGGGAATTCCTACTGCTGAATGTATAGTTAGTATTCGCCAGCAGTATCCCCATATTCCTTTGATTGCCTCTGGTGGTTTGCGTGATGGTTTAGAAGTAGCTAAAGCGATCGCTCTCGGTGCCGATCTAGCAGGTATGGCTTTTCCTTTTTTACAAGCGGCTTCAGAATCGCCTCAAGCCTTAGACGAACTGGTAAGGTTATCTCTTGCAGAAGTTGAGACGGTTTTATTTTGTACGGGTAATGCCAACCTATCCGAACTGCGACAGTCGAGAATGCTGAAAAAAATTACTTAGCAGTTACAAGACAAAGGCTCTATTTTGCTTTTAATTCGCCAATTAAAAACAAAATAGCGATCGCCATAAAAATGAGGAAGCAAATTTATACTACTTCCTCGAACGCTATGTACAGCAGTACGCACTCAGATTAGGACACTCATTACCCATTACTCATTAAACTCGTCCTAACTAATAAACGTACTGCGATATCTATATAGTCAATCTAATTATTGACTAGAGCGTCACTAACTCTAACTAACTCTAGAATAATTCTCAGCCTCAGAATTGGGTTTGGCAAAAATCATTCTGCCTGCCGATGTCTGCAACGAAGATGTTACCGTTACTTCTATTTCACCGCCAACGTATTCGTTGCCCTCTTCTACTACTACCATCGTACCGTCCTCTAGATAACCAATACCCTGTTCGGGTTCTTTGCCTTCTTTAAGAATTTTCAGTTCTAAACTATCGCCAGGAAGATAAATAGGTCTGAGAGAACGGGCAAGATCGTTAACATTGAGAATCGAGACTTTTTGTAAATTGGCGACTTTACTTAGGTTATAGTCATTGGTAAGTAAGGTAGCACTTAATTCTTGCGCCAGATGAACTAATTTAGCATCTACGGTGTCAATTTCTTCATAGTCGGCATTACTAATTACAATGCGATCGGGAAATTGTTCCTGCATTTGATTGAGTATATCTAGCCCCCTGCGTCCGCGAATACGCTTTTGCGAACTACTGGCATCGGCAAGATTTTGCAGTTCTTGCAAGACAAACCGAGGAACTAGTATTTGCCCTTCGAGAAAGCCGGTCTTTAGCAGTTCTTCAATTCTACCGTCGATAATACAGCTAGTATCGACAATTTTAGTCGAAATTGCTTCTAAAGTTCCCTCTGCTACTAACATCGTTTCAATGCTGCTAGGGTTAATTAATCGCAAAAAAGTTCGACCGTGAGTGTCCGCCAGACTAATACCCAGATAGGAAAACATAACGCTACCAAGAATTGCAAAGCTAGGTTTAACAAAACTTAGCTCTTTGGGAATCGGCAGCAAAAATAAAGGTGCTAGCATTAAATTAGCTACTAGTAATCCTACAACCAGCCCGATCGCTCTAGTAATTAAAATTTCAATTTTGGTATTGCGTATTTGCTTTTCCAAACGGCGATAGGTGGTTTGAACTGCTACGCCAACTCCCAACCCAATTAAGGCGGCAAAACCAGCTATAACAAAGCGTAAAGCTTTGACGTTTGATACTCCCTCAAGAATATCAGGAGGCAGCAATTGTAAGCTATCTTGGCTGACATTTACTGCTGCAATAATGCAAATGATAATTATGATGGCATCAACCATTGTTTTAGTTGAAATGAATAAATAATATGTTCTTCTCTACTGTAATAAATTTAAACAGTAAATTGATGCAGCCAGCTTTGATTCTTAATATAGATTCTGTACGGCAATTCGTTTGTAGTTGAGAGAGTATCTGCTTGGCGAAGAGCATGAGAAATAGAGATTAGAAACTTCTCTAATATTATTTAAAATTGTTATAGATAAATTAAATTAAGCTAAATTACGTTAAAGCGAGTTACTTTTGTGAGGGCTACAACGACTATTTAATGAAGCAAAATACATCTTTGGTAAATGTTAGTTATTGTCTCGATCGCTACTTAAACAAATTAATTGACACAGTTCCTGTAAATGCCTACATTCATATTCCTTTTTGTCGCCGCCGCTGCTATTATTGCGATTTTCCAGTTTCAATAGTAGGAAACCGCCCTTCCAGCAATGCTTCAACTATGGTGGTGGAGTATCTCGAAGCTTTAACCGCAGAAATTCGGCTATTTTCTAATAATTTTCATAAAAAGCCGTTGACCACAGTTTTTTTTGGCGGTGGCACCCCTTCAATTTTATCTGCCAAACAGTTAGCAACAGTTATTACCTGTCTTGACAAGCAGTTTGGAATTGCTTCAGATGCAGAAATTTCTATGGAAATCGATCCAGGCACCTTTAATAAAGAACAGCTTTTAGGATATCTGCAAGCAGGAATCAATCGCCTGAGTTTGGGAGTTCAAACCTTTGATGATAAACTATTACAAGTTTGTGGGCGCTCTCATTCTCGAACAGAAGTTTTTCAGGCGATCGAGATAATTAGGCAGGTAGGAGTAAACAACTTTAGCTTAGATTTAATTTCTGGTTTACCCTATCAAAGTTTGTCACAATGCCAAGATGCTTTGGATACAGCGGTCGCCATTGGTCCCAAGCATTTATCTTGCTACGATTTGGTACTCGAACCCGTTACTGCTTTTGGCAAGCAATATCAGCCAGGGAAAAAACCACTTCCTGACGATGAAACCGCAGCCGAAATGTATCGTCTGACTCAACAGACACTAACCAAGGCAGAATATCAGCATTATGAAATCTCAAACTATGCTCTAGCTGGTTATCAATGTCGCCACAATCGAGTCTACTGGAAAAATCTTCCCTTTTACGGATTTGGTATGGGTGCGGCAAGTTTTATTAACGGCAAAAGATTTATTCGTCCTCGTACTAGAAAAGAGTATTATACCTGGGTAAAGAAAGGTGCAGAGATCGATACTCCAGTTATATCTACTGACGACTGGTTACTAGAAACTCTGATGTTAGGTTTGCGACTAGCAGAAGGAGTAAATATTTCTCAGTTCGAGCGCCCGATTTTAGATAAAATTGCAGTTGCTATGCAGCCTTACATTGCTAAAGGTTGGATAGAGGTGAAGGATAAATACAGTCAAAAAATTGCCCTCAATAGTGGAAATTTAACCGCATTAAATCTCAATACAGAAACCAGACTACGCTTAAGCGATCCTGAAGGCTTTTTATTTTCTAATACTATTTTGAGCGATCTGTTTGAGGCTTTAGTTTAAAAGCTATAAGCTTTAAGCGCGAGGCGATTTTAGCTTACTGAGAGAACATCTGAGAATTAGACTTTTTAGATAACCTCTGACTAACGAGCTACAAACTCGCCACCTAAAACTCTTACAGCTAAAGGCTAACGGCTAGAAGCTTTTAAAATCGATCTTTCATGCCTCTAATGCGTCCAAATACTCTAGCTGGTTCATCCATTTTGGCGACTGTTTTTAAAGCTGGTGCATCCCAGCGTAAAAAAGGATTGGTTTGTTTTTCTAAACCTAAAAGAGAAGGAACGGTAGCGATACCTTTACTTCGTTCTTGTTTGACTTGCTCAAACCTAGTTTGCAATTCGGAATTGTTTTCGTCTACAGTTAGAGCAAATTTGAGATTTTTCAGGGTATATTCGTGAGCGCACCAAATGCGAGTATTGTCGGGAAGCTCTCGCAATTTACCTATAGAATTAACCATCTGCGCGGGTGTTCCTTCAAATAGTCTGCCGCAGCCTCCAGCAAAAATTGTATCGCCACAAAATAATTCTCCTGTTTCACCGTCATTTGTCGGCGGAAAGTAATAGGCAATATGGGCGTAAGTATGTCCTGGTACGAAAAACACTTGCCCTATGCGTCCCAAAAATTCTACCGTATCCCCTTCGTTTAAAAATACTTCTTGATGGGGAATTCTACCGCGATCTTCAGCGCCACCATAAACACAGAGATCTGGGAATTTTTGTTTTAATTTTCTGTTTCCTCCCACGTGATCCGAATGGTGGTGGGTATTAAAAATTTTGACTAGTTCCAAATCCAAACTTTTCAGAAAATCTAACACGGGTTCGGCTACAGCAGGATCTACTACCGCGGCAATTTTTTCCTGGGGATTGTATAAGACAAAAATATAATTATCAGATAAAACTGGAATGCGTTTAATTTCCATATTCTTTAATCGTAAGCTATCGAAATTCTACTAACTCTTTTTTTCATCTTAGTCAAAGACGGAAAATAAGGGTCTAATCACCAGATACTAAGGCACCTCTAGTTAATCTAGACAGTTACTTTACTGCATTCAAACACAAGTAAGCATCTCGCCTCTAAATTTTATACTTGCTACTTGCTACGTGCTACTTCATTCTTCACTACCGTCGCTAACAACATTAGTATCTACGATTGCTATCTTCCACTGTCCTAACTGACTGGTTTGAAAAGCAACTTTACTACCATCACCATTAATAGTAGGATTGCTAACAGAACCACGAACGTTAACGCTTAATAACTGAGATCTTTGTTTGGCGCGATCGTAAAGCATAATATCTGTCTTGCCTCTTTCTGTCGAAACATAGGCAATATAGTTACCGTCAGCATTTAAAGATGGTGAATCCTGTCTGGAATTACGCCGATTGAGATTGGGCAATGATACCAAATTACGTTGTTGCAGATCGTAGAGAAAAATATCTCGATGTCCTCGGCGATCGCTGGCAAAGGCTAGATAACGACCGTTACTACTATAAGCAGGATGTTCTTCAATAGAATTACTGTTAATCCCACCTGGAATTACCTGGGTTTCAACAAATAAAGCGCGATCGCAACCACCTATCGAAGTAACGACCGCAAAATATAAGAGTTTCAGCCAAATAGATTTAACTAACTTCATTTATCTTGCTAAATCTGTACTTTTATCTTACTCTTAGCCGTAGTTTTACAATTTCTCCTGTAGAATAAAATCTAACTTTTTATTTCCGTAGATTTATCTAGCTACAGTATTTGATGTCGTCTAGCCAAATATCTTCTCGCCAGAGATTACCGATTGACAGCCGTACCGCTCGTACCACTGTTATGTGGTTCTTATTACTGAGTGACGTTGTCGGACTACTGCTTTGTTTTAATTTAGCCTTTTTGCTACGTTTCCAAACAGCTTTAGATTTGCGATCGCCTATTATCTATGCCTTAATGGCGATGTATTTGTTTGGGTTATATCTAGCAGATACATACAAGCTACAAAAGCAAGTCTCTGGTCTTTGGACTTCCGAACGAGTACTATTTGGTATTTTAGGTACGGTAACGGCAATTACTTCGGTTATATATTTAACTGGGTTGTGGGGAAGTTATCGAGTTGTCGGTAGGGGAATATTATTAATTAGCGTTAGCTTTTTTTCAATTTGGGCAATAGCTTGGAGAATTATTGCTGGCAAATGGATTAAAGTCAATCAAGAACAAGGTCGTTTTTTGATTTTTGGCAATGATAATAAAATGTTGGCTTTTAGCGAAGAGCATCAAAAGCTGAGCCCAGATAGCGAATTTGTTTTTTTAAGCGATCGACCAGTTCAAACTAATGCTAATAGTGTTAGCAACAGTATCTTGCTAGACAGTATCGATAACTTTGTAACTTGGAAATATCAATATTGGTCTGGCATTTTAATTGACGATCGCAGTGAAAGGCTATCGGAAACTATGGTCAGAGAATTGATGGATATGCGACTGCGAGGCATATACGTTTACAGTTTGGCTGACTTTTGCGAGCAATTTTGGCAAAAAATTCCTCCTGCTTATATTCAAGATGACTGGTTTGCTTTTACTTCTGGGTTCAGTATTTTGCATGACAGGGTCAATATTAAGCTCAAACAGTTAATCGATTTTTTAGCAGCAAGTTTACTATTATGCCTGACTTTACCAATTATTGTTGTGGTAGCAATTCTAATTAAATTAGATAGTCAAGGACCGATTTTTTACAGTCAAGTGAGAACTGGACACAATGGTAAAAGATTTAGAGTCCATAAATTTCGCTCGATGTATCAAAACGCAGAACAAAGGGGAGTCCAGTGGGCAGCAGAAAAAGATCCTCGCATCACCAGAGTTGGTAGTTTTTTGCGGATGACCAGAATTGACGAACTACCGCAAATCTGGAATGTATTAAAAGGAGACATGAGCTTAATTGGACCTCGCCCCGAACGTCCTGAATTTGACCTTCAATTAAGAAAAGAAATTCCTTATTATGATGTTCGCTATTTAGTTAAGCCAGGAATCACTGGTTGGGCGCAAGTATCTTATCCTTATGGTGCTTCGGTAGAAGATGCCTATCAAAAAGTAGCTTACGACCTTTACTATATTAAAAATTACTCGCTGTTTCTAGATGCAGCGATTGTCTTAAAAACTATACAAGTAATTGTTTTGGGAAAAGGAAGGTAGTAAGTAAGTGGAGATTAACAAATTCAGGTTAGGGATGATGCGGAGACGCGGAGACACGGAGAGAGTCGATTGGCTTTAAAAGCACACACAAAAATAGATAATGAACCATAAGCCTCTAACCCAATTTTGCGCTCTCTCGTTAGGATTTATTTTATGGTCTGGTTTACCTACCGCCCTGATAGCACAGACAAATTCTTCGACAGAACAAACGCCAAATAATTCAAATATTATTGCCGAATTAACTAAAGCTGACGTGGTTTATCTGGGAGAAAATCATGACAGCGTTCGAGATCATCAAGCACAGTTGGAAATTATCTTAGAACTGTATCGCCAAGATCGAGATGTAGCGATCGCGCTGGAAATGTTTCAACGTCCCTTTCAACCTGTCCTAGACCGCTATCTGGCTGGCGAGATCGACGAAACTCAACTGAGAGAGCAAACAGAATACGATACGCGCTGGGGTTTTGACTGGGAATATTATGCTCCAATTCTGCGCTTTGCCAAAGCTCACAATTTACCTTTATTAGCTTTAAATACCCCCACAGAAATAACTCGTAAAGTCGCTCAAACTGGTTTGGAAAGTTTGTCTGAATCAGATTTTCGCTATATTCCATCGATTACCGAAATTGACACCAACAACCAAGACTATCGAGACGCGATCGCCCAAATATATCAGGCTCACGCCCATCAAGGACAGGGCAATAGCGATGGCTTTGAGAACTTTTTCGCCGCTCAAGTGCTATGGGATGAAACTATGGCACAGGCGATCGCTCAATACTATCAGACTAACCCTAATACTCAAATTGTCGTCTTAGTAGGGGAAGGTCACATACTTTACAACTATGGCATTCCAGATCGCGTAGCCAGAAGAATGAATGATAAATCTTTTCAGCAGCATTCGGTAAGGCTAGGTGAAGCGGATGATTCTTTTTTAACTGGCGAAGGTGAACCTACTGATTTTGTTTGGAGTTTTTAGCATGCGCGATCGCATTTAGACCCTAATAACGATTTGCTCTTTTGTACTTGTGTACTTGTCGTTATTCATCTCCCAAACACCAGGCTAAAAATACTAAGCCGATAAAAGTCATGCCCCACCAACTGAGATTATTCAAGCGATCGATGATGCCGCTAGGAATAAATACTAAAAACGATGAGAGCAACCAATTGCCGATTAACAATAGGATGAACGTTATATAAAACATACTACATTAATGCAGATAATTGACTATTTTACTTGCTGCTGTCATTTAGTTCCATTGATTGAAAACTGCTGAATCATAGCGTTGAGTCAAATCAGTTCGGAATAATTTTTTAATTTAGTTTACTTCCACGCCCAATAACTACAGTCAACAACTATAAATTACATCAATTTATTCTCTACCATAATTTGTACAGTAGCGATCGCACTTGAACATTGCTAATCAAACCCTTGTATGGTATTTTTGTACTATATAAATAAAGAAAATAAACTTAAATGCAACATAGTAAATTAGCCAAACCATTAAGTTCGCGAGAGCTTACAGCCCGTGAAGCTTTAACCCAGCGCAATACCACCCAGGCAGCTATAGAAAGAGTCATTCTCAATCGCGATTTGCGATCGCTTACCGAAATCGAGAGAGTTCAGTATAATTTTGCTTTATGTCGCAGTTTGGGACTAAATCCGCTAACCAACCCAATTGATTATCTAGTCAACGAGGGCAAAATGACACCGTACATTAACGCTAATGGTGTATCTGGATTGAGAGCAATTCACGGTATTAGTACCAAAATAACTAATAGAACTACCGATGCTCAACACCTGCATTACGTAACGGCAGTTGCTGTTGATGCTAATGGTAGAAGCGAAGAATCAACCGCCATTGTGGCTCTGACAGACAAATACGGCAAACAACTATTAGGTCAAAGACGCGCCGATAAAATGATGGCTGCCGAAACTAAAGCCAAGCGTCGGGCAACTCTATCTTTAGTAGGAATTCCTTGGGCAGATGGCGGAACGATTTTAAGCTCTCGAACCTACGATCCGCCTCATGACGTTCTGCCGTTAGAAGACGAATTTTGATCTATTCAAGCAGTGTGTTTGGTTCTTCTTTTAACTAGTTTTTAGGGAAGATCAATAAAATATGTCAAGATAAAACTGTAAGTACATCGATCGCCATCGTAGCAATGAATCCAGTCAAGACATCGAGAGATATTGCTAAATCAGCTTTGCTAGAAAAACTTGCCGTTCATCATGGCGATACCAAAAATTCAGAAGTTTTAACAGCTATTGAAGAATTAGCCTCTCTAAACCCTACTACTGCACCTACTAAAGCGGGAGAACTTTTAGAGGGTAATTGGTTGTTGATTAATGCGCCAATTTTTCCCAACCGCCTACCCGACGAACGAGGCAGATATATCTATACACTTGGTAGGCTGGCATTTAATATGTTCGAGCCTGTCGATCTTAAGCTAGAAATAGAGCGCGTCTTACAACCAGTTTTTGCAACAGGAAAAGATAACGAGCGTACCCACGATATTGTAGTTGAGTTTAAAGTTATTGACGCTCGCTTTCCTGAATTAAGAGGAATAGTCAAAAATCTCGCTGTTTGTATTCCGAGAGATGAAAATACATTGCAAGTACAGTTTGTGGAGGGAGAACTTATACCCCGTATAGAAAATAAGAACATAGAGCAGTGGCTGGCAGTATTTGGCAACTCTGAAGCAAACTCTCCGCTTAGTATTGGCGAACGGATAAAAACTTGGTTTATTAAGCAAATATTTGGCATTAAAAAGACATCAGCTATAAATACTCAAACGGGTACGAGAGCTTTTAAAATGAACAAATCGCCAAAAGGCAAGTTGCAAATACTTTATCTAGACGAAGAATTACGAATTACCAAAGGAAATCGGGAAACAGTATTAGTTTGCCAGCGACAGTGACAAAACAAATAATACTAACTGTTTTCAGGCTTTCTACTTACCTTCTAAAGCTGCATTAGTTTTGGTGCGATCGCTCTAGAGCATTATATTATAAGTAATAATATTTATTATTTATTAAAAGTATATTTAATTTAAACGTGGTATATCAAACAAAAAAACTGAATAATGTTGAGGCTATTTTAAACAAAGCAGAAACAGGCTCAGATATTTCTGAAGCTGAAGCTTTATGTCTAATTGAAGCTAAAACTCCTGAAGACATTGCGGCTATTGGCAAAACTGCAGATCGCTTGCGTCAAAGACAGATAGGAGACGTAGTTACATACGTTATCAATCGCAATATAAACTTTACCAACATTTGCGAACAGCACTGTAGTTTTTGCGCTTTTCGCCGTGATGCTGAAGACGAAGGTGCATTTTGGCTCGATAGAGAACAAATTGTTGCTAAAGCTACCGAAGCAGTGGAGTTGGGAGCGACCGAAATTTGTATGCAAGGTGGCTTAAATCCACAAGCCAAGCTCGACGGCACATCTTTAAACTATTATTTACAGTTAATAACTGAAATTAAAGATAACTTTCCCCAACTACACCTTCATGCCTTTTCACCACAAGAAATTCAGTTTATTGCCAGAGAAGACAATATTAGTTACGAAACAGTTTTAAAAGCTTTAAAGAAAGTAGGACTCGGTTCTATGCCTGGTACGGCTGCTGAAATACTAAATGATGTTGTCAGACAGGTTATTTGTCCTGAAAAAATTAATACCGCTACCTGGTTAGAAATAATTAGTACCGCCCATCGTTTGGGAATACCCACTACTAGCACCATGCTATCGGGTCATATCGAAACTCCACAACAGCAAGTAGAACATTTAGGCAAACTGCGATCGCTCCAACAACAGGCAGTAAACAATAATTATCCTGCCAAAATTACCGAATTTATTATTTTACCCTTTGTCGGACAAGAAGCACCAAAGCCAATCCGCCGTCGAGTAGGCAGAGATCAACCCATCTTAGCCGATGCCCTGCATCTTACTGCAGTGGCGCGTATTTTTCTCGGTAACTGGATCGTCAATCATCAACCTAGTTGGGTCAAACTCGGTTTGTCAGGAGCAAAACAAGCTCTCAACTTGGGCTGTAACGATCTGGGGGGAACTTTAATGGAAGAACATATTACTACTATGGCAGGAGCTAAAGGAGGCACCTGTATGGATGTCCCCACACTGCAAAGCGCGATCGCCGCTCTCAATCGTCCCCATCGTCAAAGAAATACTATTTATGAGTATGTCGGATCGAGTAAACCTAAATAAAAGCTAATATTTGCTATAAGTCACTACTAGACATACTTAAAATACAAAGTTAACTTATTATTGACTTTAGTTAAGTATCGTAAGTCAGCTAGAAAAAAAATTAAGTAAAACTAACTAGTAAATGAGAATATTAGTAACTGGTGGTGCTGGTTTTATTGGTTCCCATTTGATCGATCGCTTGATGAACCAAGGACATGAAGTTCTCTGTTTGGATAACTTCTTTACGGGACACAAACGAAATATTATCAAATGGCTTGACAATCCCTACTTTGAACTGATTCGCCACGATATTACCGAGCCAATTCGCTTAGAAGCAGACCAAATTTATCATCTTGCTTGCCCTGCTTCTCCAGTACATTATCAATACAATCCCGTAAAGACAATTAAAACTAACGTCATGGGAACGTTAAACATGTTGGGTTTAGCCAAACGAGTCAAAGCCAGATTTTTGCTGGCATCCACTTCAGAAGTTTATGGCGATCCAGACGTTCATCCCCAACCAGAAGAATATCGCGGAAATGTAAACTGTATTGGCATTCGCAGTTGCTATGACGAGGGTAAGCGAGTTGCCGAAACTCTAGCATTTGACTATCATCGACAAAATCAAGTCGATATTCGGGTAATGAGAATTTTTAATACTTATGGTCCGAGAATGTTGGAAAATGACGGTCGCGTAGTCAGCAATTTCATCGTGCAGGCACTACAGAGAATACCGTTGACCATATACGGTGACGGCTCGCAGACTCGTAGCTTTTGTTATGTATCTGACTTAGTAGAAGGCATGATGCGTCTGATGAATAACGATTATATTGGACCTATCAACATTGGCAATCCTGGAGAATACACGATTTTGGAGCTTGCCAAAACTATTCAAGAAATGGTTAATCCCGATGCCGAATTAACCTTCAAACCACTACCACAAGACGATCCCAAACAAAGACAGCCAGATATTACCAAAGCTAAAAATTTACTGGGTTGGGAACCGACAATTCCCTTGCGAGAAGGTCTAAAACTGACTATAGAAGATTTTCGCTCTCGCATTGAAAATGAAAAACCTTTAATACATACAAAGTAAAGTTCCCATCTCTTTTGGGGAAAGATTTGATTAGAGCCACATAAAATTAATTTAAGTTGACAGGGGTGAATATTATGCGCGTTTGCGTGATTGGTACTGGATATGTAGGTTTGGTTACGGGCGTTTGTCTATCTCATATCGGACACGAAGTAATTTGTGTCGATAACAACGAAGAAAAAGTTAAATTGATGCAGTCGGGACAGTCTCCAATTTACGAACCAGGCTTATCGGAACTAATGAAATCCTCGGCAGCGGCTGGTAAGTTAGTTTTTACTTCAGATTTAGCCAAAGGAGTAGCTCACGGAGAAATTTTGTTTATTGCTGTAGGCACACCACCGCTACCTACTGGAGAAAGCGATACTCGCTATGTTGAAGCAGTAGCAAGAGGTATTGGAGCTAATCTAAATGGCGACTATAAAGTAATTGTCAATAAATCGACCGTACCAATCGGTTCTGGTGACTGGGTACGTATGATTGCTTTGGAAGGAGTAGTCGAAAGAGAAAAAACTCCCATAACTACGGTGGGCGGTAGCGAACTAGAAAAAAATATCGAAGCTAACTTTGATGTTGTCAGTAATCCTGAGTTTTTAAGAGAAGGTTCGGCAGTCTACGATACTTTTAATCCCGATCGCATCGTTTTGGGAAGTAACAGCGAAAAAGCAATTTCCATGATGCAAGAACTCTATCAGCCACTCGTAACCAGGGAATTTGCCGAAGATAAAACTTTACCACCCGTACCAGTTGTAGTTACCGATTTAAGTTCGGCAGAAATGATCAAATATGCTGCCAACTCTTTTCTCGCTACTAAAATTAGTTTTATCAACGAAGTTGCTAATATTTGCGATCGCGTTGGTGCCGATGTGACTCAAGTTGCTAGAGGTATTGGTTTGGATTCTCGCATTGGCAGTAAGTTTTTACAAGCAGGTATTGGTTGGGGAGGCTCTTGTTTTCCCAAAGATGTCTCGGCATTAATTCATACTGCAGATGACTATGGTTATGAATCAGAATTACTTAAGGCTGCGGTTCGAGTCAACCAGCGTCAGCGTTTGATAACTTTAGAAAAGCTACAGCACGAACTAAAAATTCTTAAAGGCAAAACTGTTGGTTTACTGGGATTGACTTTCAAACCAGATACCGACGATATGCGTGATGCTCCTGCTTTAGATTTAATCGAACAGCTAAATAGATTGGGTGCTAGAGTTAAAGCCTACGACCCAATTGTTTCTCAATCTGGCTTGAGTCATGGTCTTTCGGGGGTAATTATCGAAACCAATGCCGAAATGCTAGCTGATGGATGTGATGCCTTAGTTTTAGTAACAGACTGGCAAGAATTTCTAAAACTAGACTATGTCAAAATGGGTAACTTGATGATTAACCCGATAGTTATTGATGGTCGTAATTTCCTAGATCGCGATAAGTTAATAGAAGCTGGTTTCCGTTATGTAGGTGTAGGTCGCTAAAGGAAATTTTGTTTTCAAGCCTAATAATACGCGCACCCGATCTAAAAGTGGGTGCGCGTTTGGGTTGGGTCTGAAGGAAAATTACCGATTGCAAGCGTCATTTGTCTGCTGCAAGATTACATTAATAAGGGTGAGACTATTATGTTTTGTTACTTGTTAGCGATCTGGTGTCAACTCAAGAATAATTACGCGATCTGGTATGCCTAAAGTGTACCTTCTGGGATTGGTAACAGTTCTAACAGCACCTGCTTTCCAGTTAGGTTTGTATACTTTTAACTGGCTAATGTCAGTATTAAAAAGTATATTTAAAGTGCGAATTGGCACCTTAAGATCTATTTTTGATTTTAGATCGTAGCTGTTTACTTCTTGCCATAAAACCAGATAAAATCGTCCATCTTGTTTCTGTAGCAGGGTTTGATGAACGTCGGTCATGTCTCCTTTTATGTCGTAGTCTAAAGTACCGAGGGGAACTTGGGTAGTTGTCGTAAGATCGGAGTTATCTAAAATATCAATTACGTTTCTAACTGCTCTAAAAGCTGGTTTTCTCGAACCATCAGCTCTAAGAAGTCCCCAGTGCAAATGCCTTTTGTCGTAACTAGGGTTGGGCTGTTTGTCCATTAATTCATAAATAATCGAGCGATCGAATCCTTGATTGTAAAATTCAAACAGTAGTCGTGGTAAATATTTAGCAGCAGCTTGCTCCGATACAGTTTTGGATAGTTTTCTAGCGTTGTTGTAGCCAGTTTCTGTAGATATTAAGGGCTTATCTTTACCACAAACTGAAAGATAATTGGGTATATGGTATGGTAAACCTGCATTGTTGGGATGTCTTCCCCCTGGATATTCGTGGGCGTTGTTAATATCACAGGCTACTTTTCCCATTCTAGCTGTAGTTTTTGCCAGTCCAGTTTCATTAGACAGGGCGGGCGAAATAACTGGTATTCTAGCGGTAGCGGGATCGCTTTTAACAGCTTTATATAAATCTGCCTGATAGAGCTTTAGTCCTTCGGGAAAGTACTTGCCTTTGTAGGATTTTGTTTTTGCTAACTTAGGAGCATTCCATTCATTTGGTCCTTCAACGGATTCTATGGCATCACCGAAAGTTTTTAAAACTTTCATGGTTTCAGTTAAACTCAATTCCGTAGGATCCATAACGAGATTGAATTTGATTCCCATGTTGGCTAATTCTTTAAGCCTGGAAACAGTTTTAGCAGCAGCTCTAGCACCAGGATCGACATTGGTTCTCACATGGCGCACTCCTAACTCTTGTAATCTGGGTTTGACAATTGTGTCAAATTGACTGTAGGAAGTACCGTAATAACCTATGTGAGCTACTACTCCAATTGAGTCGATAAAAGAATCTGTACTGCGAGCTTTTTTTTCTTCGGCATTAGTAGCTGGAGCAAATAAAGCCAGACTGCTAGCCAGCATAGTCAGACTCAACAGAACTACGTTGAGCGAGAGGGATGCTGAGGTTCCCTCAGCATATCCAAAGCAGCGCGTTCTTTGGCGGACGTTCCGTCCGCAGGGTCGCTGCTCAATCGAAGCTTTGATTTTATTGTCTAAAGATTTTAAAAATATAAACAAACTTCTCATATTAAATTTTTTGCCAAAACATATATTACTTAATCCATCTTTTTTATAAATTTATTTGGCAAAAATAAGTGTGATTTCGATCTGACTTGATAACACTACAAAATCGTTATAACTACCAGGAAATTTGGTTGGGTTTTGTATTTTGTACTGAGTTGACGATGCTTAAAAGCCTTGCCAATAAGCTTGCGATAATAATAGTCACAGTAATACGATTGTCTTTGTCGATAACTTTATTAAAAATTTATTTTTTATTAGTTTTAAACAAAAAAACCTTAAAAAGTCTAAATACAACAATAATTTTTGTAGAGAAACAAAATACTATTTTGTCGATCTGTATTAATGATTTTAGATAGTTATTTATTGCCAAATTTATTGGAATGCTATTGAGCTTATGATATAGTTGGCTATAATTTCTTTGTCTATAGAGAACAAACTAATTTAGCAATGGCAGCTGATAAACCCATTTTTATTCTTGGCGCACCCAGATCTGGTACGACTTGGTTGGGGAAAACTTTCGAGCAACATCCAGATATTGATTGCTGGTATGAAAACAATGCTGTATGGAGTTGGGGTAATTCTCGTAATGCCAATGATGTTTTGACCGAACAAAATCTTACCCCTAAAATAAAAAGCTACATTAAAAAAAGGTTTGCCAAACGCTTAGAAAAATCTGGCAAAAAATACATCGTTGATAAAACTCCTAGAAACTGTCTGAGAATTCCGTTTCTACATGCAGTTTTTCCAGATGCCAAAGTTATTATGTTAATCAGGGACGGGAGATCGGTTATTAACTCTACTAAAAAGGAATTAAACAAACCCAAAGGCATACCCTGGATAGAAATTAGAAATCGCTTGAAAAACGTATCGTTTTGGGAATGGTATACCTTAATTCCCCGTGTATCTTCTCGGCTTAAGTCAATGCTAGGAGTTGAATTAGATTTTTGGGGTGCCAGACCGCCAGGATGGAGTGAGTGGATTGACAAATATTCTACTCAAACTTTACTCGCCAAGCAGTGGGCAGCAACCATGACAATCGGTATTAAAGAAGGTAGGAAATTACCGAGCGATCGCTATATAGAAGTTAGATATGAAGATTTGATTAATAATCCTCAAGAGGAATTTACCAAACTAATAAATTTTCTAGACATAGAAAATCCCAGTCCAATTATAGATTTTGCTAAAACGACTGGCGATCCCAACAGAATCAACAAGTGGAAAAAATCTTTGAATCAAAATATTCTCGATGAAATCAAAGAAATTATGGAACCTACTATGATCGAACTTGGCTATTCATGGGAGTAAGACAGAGGGGAGATTAGAAGACGGGGAGACTAGGAGATTTAACTCTACTAGAAACTTCCCCAGGTCCCCAACGGTGCGCGTTCCCTTGCGCCTTACTCTTTCAGAGAAGCTTCGCAACGTGACGCGGGGTCGCACCGCAAGTCAACCTAAACTATCCCATGATGATGCAACAGTTTTGTAGCCAATCATGAACCAAACGGCATACATTTATCTACATGGTTTTGCTTCTAGTCCCCAATCTAACAAAGCTTGTTACTTGCGCGATCGCTTTGCCGAATTAAATTTAGATTTAAAAGTTCTCGATCTCAATCGGGGAGATTTTTCACACCTTACTCTCACCAGGCAACTAGAGCAAACTGCTGCGGTTTTTCCTCCCATCAATACTTCCGTAACTCTCATCGGTTCTAGCTTCGGTGGTTTAACTGCGGTATGGCTGGCAGAAAAATATCCTCAAGTGCAACGTTTGGTACTTCTCGCACCAGCCTTCAATTTTTTAGCTCACTGGCTGCCAAGATTGGGAAAGACGCAATTAAACCTATGGCAAAAAACTGGTTATCTATCTGTCTATCATTACGGAGAAGATAAATTGCTGCCCCTACACTATGGCTTTGTAAGCGATGCCGAAAGTTATGATGAAACTCAATTAGCGCGATCGCTACCTACTTTAATTCTTCATGGTACTGATGATGAAGTGATTCCTATTGCTGCCAGCCGTAATTATGCTAGTCAGCATTCTGATGCTAGTCAGCATTCTGAAGTTAAATTAATCGAACTAGACAGCGATCATAGTTTGGCTGATATGAAACAGGAGATTTGGCAGGCAATTGAGGTTTTTTGTAGTTTGTAATAACATCAAAAATGCGAAAAAACGACTATGACCTTCTTATCATTAATCGTTCTACTATTATGTATATGTATTTTGCTTGAATTTCGGAAAGAGAAAAATTTTGGGAAGAGAGAAACAGACTCGAATCGATTAAAAATCCATCCTTTTACAACACAACTAAACTATTTTAGTCTGCTCTCTCTTGTGTCATCAATTTGATGAAGAATTCCCAATGAGACGTTTGTAATTTAAACAATTAAAAGCTTGAAAAGTAATAATAAAGTTTACAAGTATTGCACAATAACTATATTAACAACAGATTAGCAACTTACCAATTCTGGCTATGATTGCGTTCCTAATTTGCTTACCCTTTATTAACAAAACAAATTAGGAATCGCCTAATTTTTTGCTTTCTCGAAGGAAGTTATCGTGTAGATTGAAGCAGGAGGTACGCGCTACAATCAATCTTGGGAAGAAGTTTGGTGTACTTCTCTGTACCTGAATACAAGTTAACATCAACCCAAAACTATTTCCAGCAATTTTACTATTGTTTACGGTTATCGATCTATAGAAACATTCCTTATTATTTTGATACATTTATGATAATCCTCGGTCACATAGGGGATATCAATTTTTTGGAGGTTTTTGGAGGCTTCAGACTTTAGAATTCAAGTGACTTTAGCCTTTTTAAAATACAAAATTTTATTCCACCGATATTAGAACAGCTTTATAACTAGTTACAATAGATATTTTTATGTCTCAAGCCACTTCCAACAATTTAAGCATTTCAGATCGAGAAGCACCACTATTTATTTTGCTTGACGGTCACTCGTTAGCTTTTCGCGCTTATTATGCTTTTAGCAATTCTCGCAGTGGACCTTTGATTACTTCGGCAGGAGTTCCCACCAGTATTTGTTTTGGGTTTCTCAATTCCTTATTACAGGTGTTAGATGCCGAACAACCGCAGTTAATGGCGGTAGCTTTCGATCGCAGCGAACCAACTTTTCGCCATCAGGCAGATCCTAACTATAAAAGCAATCGTACCGAAACGCCAGAAGATTTTATTCCCGACATTCTAAATTTGCAGCAGCTATTGACGGCATTGAATTTAACTATAGCCACTAAAGCCGAATACGAAGCCGACGATATTTTAGGGACGTTAGCCAGACAGGCTAGCGAAGCAGGGTACAGGGTTAAAATTGTCAGTGGCGATCGCGATTTATTTCAGTTAGTAGACGATAATAAAAATATCGGCGTACTCTATTTAGATAACAAAGCCTTAAAAAGCAGTTCTAAAAACTATTTAGAGTTCGATCGCGCTGCGGTAGTAGCCAAGATGAACATTACCCCAGAACAAATAGTAGACTATAAAGCTTTGTGCGGCGATCCTTCAGACTGTATTCCTGGAGTTAAGGGAATTGGGGATAAAACGGCGGTCAAATTATTAAATGAATACGGCAGTTTAGAAGCTATCTATCAAAACATCGATAAAATTAAAGGCGCGGTAAAAAAGAAGCTAGAGACTGGCAAAGACGATGCGCTACATTCGCAATATTTAGCCCAAATTCATTTAGACACTCCTGTAAATATTACCTTAGAAGAATGTAAATTAAAGGGGTTCGATGCCGATTTAGTGATTCCCCTGCTAAAAGAATTAGAGTTAAATAAAGCGATCGCCAGTATAGACCGTTTGCAAACCAGATTGGGGGGAGAGGCTTCGAGCGATCGCCAGAAAGTAATTATTACTTGTCAGCCTAGTGGTAATAGTAACGGTCAGCTATCTTTATTTGGTGATGAAGATACAGTAGCAGAAACAGAACCAGTTAAGCCAGAAGTTTTTAAACCCAAGTTAAATACTCAAGTTATCGACACTGAAACCAAACTGCAAGAGCTAATTGCCACTTTAGAAAAGTATACAGATATCGAACACCCTGTGGCTTGGGATACCGAAACCACTGCTTTAGATACCCGCGATGCAGAATTAGTCGGTATTGGCTGTTGCTGGGGAGAAACTGATTCGCAAGTGGCATATATTCCCCTCAACCATACAGAAGGCAAGCAGTTAGACAAACAGCAAGTATTATCGGCTTTAAAACCCATATTAGAAAGTACCGACTATCCCAAAGCCTTACAAAATGCTAAATTCGATCGCTTAGTATTACACCATCAGGGAATCGAACTAGCGGGGGTAGTTTTTGATACCATGCTGGCTAGCTATGTACTAAATCCCGAAACTACTCATAATTTGGGAGATCTATCAGAACGTTATGGTTTGGAAATTGCTGCAACTAGCTATAAAGATTTAGGCATTGGCAAAGGACAAACTATTGCTAATTTAGATATAGCCAAAGTAGCAGATTACTGTGGATTGGATACTTATGCCACTTATTATTTAGTCGGGAAATTAAAAGCCGAACTAAAACAGTATCCCGATTTAGAAAAACTACTATTAGATATCGAACAGCCTTTAGAACCAGTATTGGCAAAAATGGAAACTACTGGCGTTCGCTTGGATATTGAATATTTAAAAGAATTTTCTCAAAAGCTAGATAAAGATTTACAGGAAATCGAAGCTAAAACCTATGACTATGCGGGGGAAGAATTTAATTTAGGTTCTCCCAAACAACTAAGCGAAATTCTGTTCGATCGCCTCAATTTAGATCGTAAAAAATCCCGTAAAACTAAGACGGGTTATTCTACTAACCAGGCAGTATTAGAAAAGCTTAAAGGCGATCATCCAATTATCGATACTATGTTAGAGTATCGGACTTTAGCTAAGCTTAAATCTACCTATGTCGATGCCTTGCCTGCTTTAGTACGCCAAGATACCAACCGCGTGCATACAGATTTTAATCAGGCGGTTACTGCTACGGGAAGGCTTTCTTCTTCTAATCCCAACCTACAAAATATTCCCATTCGTACTGAGTTTTCTCGCCAGATTCGCAAGGCTTTTATTCCACAAGATGACTGGCTATTAGTTGCCGCAGACTACTCGCAAATAGAGTTAAGAATTTTGGCTCATTTAAGTCAAGAACCCGTATTAGTAGAAGCTTATCGCAACAGTCGCGACGTTCACAGCGTCACCGCTCAACTGTTATTTGAAAAAGAAAAAATAACTGCCGAAGAAAGACGCTTGGGTAAAATAATAAACTTTGGCGTAATCTACGGCATGGGAGCGCAAAGATTTGCTAGAGAGTCTGGTTTTAAAGCCGAAGTCGGCAAACAGTTTATTGAAAAATATCGCCAGAAATACGGCAAAGTTTTTGCTTATCTAGAAGGAGTGAAAAAACAGGCGATCGCATTAGGATATGTTACGACTATTCTGGGTAGAAGGCGATATGTCAATCTAACTAGCGATAGTTTGAGAAAACTTAAAGGTAGCGATCCGCAAGCGATCGATTTAGTTAATCTTAACTATGGCTACTCCGATATGCAAATACTAAGAGCTGCAGCCAACGCACCCATTCAAGGTTCTAGTGCTGATATTATCAAAATTGCGATGATAAAACTGCACGACACTTTAGCCAAGTATAAGGCGCGTTTGCTATTACAGGTTCACGACGAACTAGTGTTAGAAGTTCCACCTGACGAATGGTTGGAATTGCAGCCACTAATTATTTCGGCGATGGAAGATGCTGTTAGCTTAAGTATTCCTTTACTCGTGGAAGTTCATGCAGGTAAAAACTGGATGGAAGCTAAATAAAGTCGGTTTTTGAAACTTTGATCGGGAAAAACTAGAAGCAGAAAATAGCTGAGAACGTTATATATTAGAGGCGTTGGTAGATGTGTAATGCTATTGGATTTAAAATCGAGTAGTTAAGATTATTAGTTTTTGGCTAATGGAATGTCCAAAATGTAAGTCGTTTCAAAGCAAGAAAAATGGTTTTTGGTGAGGGAAACAGTCATATAGGTGTAAAAAATTGTGGTACTCAATATGTAGCTTATCCTTGTTTCAAAACATACTCTTCACAAATCAAACAAACGTGCATTGAAATATATCTCAATGGCATGAGTATCAGAGGAATTTTGAGAGTGACCAAAATTACTCATCCTACTATAATGCTGCTCGATAGATACTTTACCTATTTTTGACTTTTTATCGTATACGTACATTCGGGTAATTATCGATTACCCAAGTTTTACCCAATTTTTTCGATTTTATTGATGGAAAATCCTAAATCATCTCAATATCAAGAGAGCATATCTGGCTACTGTTCTTTATCTACACCCTTTACACCGTAATGGTTTGAGTACTGTCAATTTTTAGGTTGCAACTTTCTCGCGAATGGCGAAATTGGTAAACGCACCACACTCAAAATGTGCCGTAGCAATACGTGTCGGTTCGAGTCCGACTTTGCCCATAATCTTCTTCCAGTATTGATTTTAGAAATTTAAGCAATTAGTCTAGTTTTGGTCTCTAATAATAAGAAACGTCCAAAACTAGACTAATTACTGTTTTTTGACCCTGTCGAACTCACATTTAGTAGCAACTCTATTTGCACTAATCATTGTTTTTGTTTGGTTATTTATACAACTGAATAAAGAAAGTTATGCAGTTAGGCATTGTAAGCAACACCACGATATTTCTTGATTAGACCCAGTTGAGGATCGCTCTTGATTTGAGGAAGAGAGGGGGTATAGCTACGTCCTAAGAAATGAGCGGTGTATTGAGCGGGAGTTGTTTCAATACAATTGTGAGTAGCAGAATAAGCTTGTCCTAAAAAACGTAATTTCATAATTCGATCTCCTTTTGTTGTTAATAATTAATAGATGTGAGGGTTAAAACTTATGCAGTTTTCTGAGTTATCTACATTAAAAAGAAAAATCGGGAATAAGTAGGGATAAAAATCAACTATGTCTTAAAAGATCAAACGCAATTAAGATAAGTTAAAATCCGTTGAACTCTATAAGCATAGAAATTACCGATAATGTCGAGTCAAGTTGTAATTGCTCTCAGCTTTATTCTGTTTTTACTCTTATTTGTCGGGGTAGGAATTTATTCTGCATCGCAAAAACAAAACAATACAACCGATTATTTACTAGCCAGTCGTAGCGTCAACCCCTGGCTTACTGGTCTATCGGCTTTTGCTACGGCTCACAGCGGTGGGATGTTTATCAGCACTATTGGCTGGACTTATCAGGTAGGAATTTCTTCGGTATGGTTGCTTGTCGGTTGGTTTTTAGGCGATTATCTGGCTTGGTTTTTTGTTCACAAACCTTTAAGAATATCCTCTGAAGCAACTGGTTCGGAGACAATTGGAGCATTTCTGGGGCAAAATAATCAAGATCGCTCTATACCCATTATTTCAGCACTAGTAACTATTGCCTTTTTAGGAGCTTATGCTGCGGCGCAACTGTTGGCAGGCAGCAAAGCACTCTATGCAGTTTTTGGCTGGAACTACAGTTGGGGGATTTTTCTTGGTGCGGTTATTGTCGTCAGTTATTGCTTTTCTGGTGGTATTCGCGCCTCTATCTGGACGGATGCGGTGCAGTCAGTGCTGATGGTGTTTGCCATGATGATGCTACTATTTGTGGCAATAAGTGCTTGTGGCGGAATAACAGGAATGTGGCAACAGTTAGCAGCGATCGATCCTACTTTAGTTAATCCCATTCCACCCAATCTAAAGTTTGGTTTTGCCTTATTTATGCTCAGTTGGTTGGCTGCTGGTGTAGGTGTAGTAGGTCAACCTCATATTATGGTGCGAGCGATGGTTTTAGATAATGCAGAAAACATTGGCATTACTCGCAATATCTATGCTGTTTCCTATGTAGTTTTTTCTACGGCTGCGGTTTTGGTTGGTTTGAGTGCCAGAGTATTACTTCCTGGGTTAATTGATGGTGGCGATCCCGAACTGGCACTACCGCAAATGGCAACAGAATTATTACCAGCCTTGTTAGTAGGCGTAATTTTAGCGGGAATATTTTCTGCCGTAATTTCTACTGCTGACTCGCAAATACTCTCTTGTTCTGCCGCTCTAACTCAAGATTTGTTTCCCAAAATGTCAGGGTCATATAAATTGGTTAAAGTGGGAACGCTAATCGTGACGGCAATTATTGTGGCGATCGCTCTAACTAGTAATAAAAATATGTTCGCTTTGGGTGTATTTGCCTGGTCGGCATTAGCCTGTGGATTGGCTCCCTTATTGATGCTCAGAGTCTGGCAATTTTCCGTTAATTCTGTAGTAGGCGTAACTATGATGGTAGTCGGTATTGCTACTGCTGCTATTTGGAATGGCGTTCTCGGACTATCGGGTTCTATTTATGAAGTGCTGCCTGGAGCGATCGCCAGCTTTGCCGTTTATGGCATTGCCCGACTATTTACTTTCCAAAAAAAGTTTAATTAAATTTCAGCTTCAGTTGTGAATATCAAAAAACATCAACATAGCAAACAAGAAATAATCGAAAACTATCGTCAGAGTTGGTGGCGTAAGTTACCAGCAGCGATCGCATTACTAAATCTAATATTAGTATTATTCAATCTCAGCTACTTACCTCTAAGAGATACTTATTTGCAATATACTCCCACTTTAGTAAAGCTATACGATCCAGTAAAGGCGATCGAGCCTCATCCCGATACCGAAACTTATCTAGCTACAGTAGAACAGCTAAAAACAGCATTACCGCAAGCTGGCTTAAAGTCAGATTCTACCGCCAAACTGTTAAATTCCTTACAAGAACAAAGCCTGACTCTCATTGCCGAAAATCCCTTTTTAGATGCAGACAAACCCGCTACTTTTGCCAAACTGAAGCGACGTATGGAATATCAGATGAATACTCGTTCGTCTATAGATGCTTTTACGGAGTTTTGGAGCAAAGAATATTTAGCTGACTTTGGTTTTGAACCTGCTATAAGCTTCTGGGAACATAAGATCGAACCTTTACTAAAAAGCAATTTCTATCGTCATATCGACGCAAACGGGACTTATATAGATAATTTCTGGCACATCGATCTATTTTTCGTAATTTGTCTGGCGATCGATTATCTCAGTGGAACTTGGTGGCTAGCGCGGCAGCGCGAAAATATTGGTTGGGGCAATATGTTACTACGTCACTGGTATGATGCGATTTTTTTACTTCCTTTCTGGCGTTGGCTGCGAGTAATTCCTGTAGGAATACGCTTACACAAATCTAAATTAATAAATTTGGGCGGTATTTTAGCTCAGATTACTCACGAACCCGTAGCTTATCTATCTAATAAAGCTTCGATGTTTGCCGTAGTACAGTTACTCAATCAAAGTCAGGAGGCTATAACTGGCGGTGAACTAGTGGCAGAATTATTAGAATCAAAGCCCAATACTAAAGACGATAGTGAAATAGATCGGATCTTGGATCGGCTTATTGGTTTGACAATCTACAAGGTTTTACCTCAAGTACAGCCAGATGTCGAAGCTTTACTGCAACATAGCCTGAGAGAAGCCATACAAGAATCAGATTTTTATCGGACATTACAGCAAGTTCCAGGTATTGCCAATCTTCCCGATGAAATGACTCAAAATTTAGGAGACTATTTAGCAAAAGCTACTTATGATGTTTTGGCAAATTCTTACGGAGATGCCCAAGGTAGAGCTTTGTTTGATAGTCTCAGTCAGAATTTTACCCAAACTTTACGTCAAGAATTGCGCGATCGCGCCACTCAAAGCGAAATGCAGTTATTATTATCACAACTACTAGAAAAGCTCAAATCTAGATACGTTCGCGGTACGAGTAATAGTAATGCCGAAGCTACTCTAGCCGAAGCCGAGGAGTTGGAAAGCAGCGATGTTACTTGAAAGTAGAAAGTAGCGAGTAGCAAGTTTAACTCGATTGAACAGTGAAAACAAAAAATCTGATTGCTTAAAAATAAAAGCTTATGTAAAACTTTTTACTTTTTACTCGCTACTTAAAAAAATGGAGCCGAGCAGAGTCGAACTGCTGTCCAGACTAGCTATTGACGATCCGCTCGTTCACAGGCTTATCTCCTCTTATCCTCGGAGCGGGAACCGTCACTTATCCCTGACGGTGGGATGCACTGGTAAAGTCTTAGCCAATCGGTCTACCAGAGAAGACCAATCGGAGCATCCGTTGGGGTTTTGTCTTTAGCTCTTAACGGAGTCAAACTAAAGACGAGCAAGTCAGAGTTTGACTTAGGCTACTACAGCCTGACGCTCAAATTTTACGATGTTGTTTGCATCTATATTTAAGTTTGAGTCTTGATTTACGAGAGAATACTCACTCTCGACCTGTATCACGGGTTAGCTTTCACTAACCTGTCGAAACCATTACGGCCCCTTGTAATTACTTATATTATAATTATTTTCGTCAATACCTGCCACTCAAAGCTTTGGTAGAGATATCCGAATAGTTATAAATTCCTTTATGAGCGAGCCAAACGATCTAGATAAGATAGCAAGCGAAGTTTTAGAACTGCTGCAAGCTGAAACGGCAGTTGTGGCAGTAGCCGAATCAAACGGAGAGGTACTTTACTATGCTGCTGCTGCCGGCAAACACGCAGCAGCGATTAAAGATAAACGAGGCGCGACTGCTACTTCTGGTTTATGCGGTACGGCAATGAATAGTAATTGTCCCGTATTAGTTGCTAAAACTTCAGGCGATCCTCGCGTGCGGCAAGATTACGTTAAAAGCTTGGGAATCGAGACTGCGCTGGCGGTTCCCTTTCAGGATCGAGACAAGCTATTAGGAGCGATAATGGTTTTAAATCGAGTTGATGGCAGTTTGTTTGACGAACGAGCCGAACAATTACTTGTCAATTATGTTGCTAAAGTAACTCCTTTACTTTATCGCGATTGCTAAAGACCAAACTTAAATTAAAAGCATATTTGCGATCGCTCCTTACAACAACTACTGATTAATTTTCCATTAATCTAATTACTTGGTTTAGCTATATCGCCAATTTCAAATTCTGAACCAGAAATAACTTTAGCAATACTAGAACTATTATCTACCTCTAATAATTCTATTGTACCTATTGTTTCTGTGAGTCGGCGAATGACTGTTCCTGTTTCGGGATCTTTAATTTCTTTACTTACTCGCTCGATTGTTAATTTCATTCCTGGTTTGTAACCATTGACAGTTCCTTTATTTAAAACAACTGTGCTGCCGCTAATATCAGCTACTAAAGCTGGAACGGTAGAATTGGTTGTACGTGAAGTAGCTAGCTTTGCTGAATTGGCATCTAATGATTTAACGACTTCATCTACTGCTTGGTCGGTAGCAACAGTCAATAATTTACCTTCATTACTAGTATTGGAACTGCTGCTTACACCCAAAATGTTAATACTTTTGTCTGATTGATTTGCCGTACCAGCACCATCAGCTACCATAATAATTTCTGCTGTATTAGTATCGATAACTCTAACATTTAATCGAACGTAGGCATTAGTTTTTTTACCTCCAGTACCAATTCCGAATACATTAACACCAGAATTTTTTTGTTCTAGGTCAAATTGCGTTACCGAACCAATAATGACAGCCTGTACTCCTAAAATTTGACCGATTTTAGCAGCACTACTAGCATCAACTCTGCCAGATGCACCTAAATTTTGCTCTCTTAAAACAGCGTCAATTTGACTTCGTTCTATGACTTTGTAGTTATCATTTAAAACTAACTTATTAACTAAAATATCGCTAACTCCTTTAGATCCTCCTGAAAAAATCGATAACAACCCAGGATCGCTAACGCTACTAAAATCGAAATCTAAAACTGCTACTTTTAATTTTTCTTGGTTCTGCGCAATTATTAGAGGAGAAGCGTTAAATTTGTTATTGCTCTCAAAAGCTTGTGTTACAGGAAGATTAACTAAGTTAAAACTTAACGCAACCACAGTAATACTTATAACATTGCGATTTAATAAGATATGTTTGGACAGACCAGAAAAATGACGCATAAAATCTTTGTTTGTGAATAAAGTCTAATTGTTTATACCTTTTTAAAAGTAAACGATAGACTTTAGATATAGCATCGCTAATATTACTTAACTAGAATTAAGGTTACGTAATAACAGATAAAAGTTTATTCTTCTTCAAATATACTCAGACAAAATTTTTAATTAAATTAGCTTTTGACTTTTAAAATCATCTACTTTTTTGAATGAAATTTAGGATACAGCATTTCTCTTACTGGAGATTGACCGATTAAATGCTGTTCGATAACTAGCGGAACTTCTTTCGGTCTAACCTGAGAGTACCAAACTCCATCTGGCTCGATCGAAACCATCGGACCATTGCCGCATTGTCCCAAACATTTAACAGTATCTAATTCTATTTCTGCTAATAAATCTTGATTCTGTTTGAAAGCAGCTAAAACTTTTTGAGAATTATACTTGCGACAGCTTCGCCCCAAGCAAATTACCACTCGCTTTGGCGATTTATTCATAAATTTATACTCAATCTAGCGACAAACCCTTTTCTGCTAGCCATTGAGGATTATAAATGCGAGATTGATATCGCCCTCCACCATCACAGAGAACTGTAACAATAGTATGACCAGGACCCATTTCTTTAGCCAGGGCTACTGCTGCGCCGACGTTAATACCAACCGAACCGCCCATAAATAATCCGTCTTTTTGTAATAGCTGATAGAGAACGCGAATACATTCTTTATCATCTATTTGAATAGCATCATCAATGGGTACATTTTCCATGTTAGCGGTAATTCTGCTATTGCCAATGCCTTCGGTAATCGATTTACCTTCGCTATTAATTTCTCCTGTTTTGACATAGCTATAAAGACCACTACCCATAGGATCGGCTACCACGCAGCGTATATCGGGATTTTTTTCTTTGAGAAACAAAGATACGCCTGCATAAGTCCCCCCCGTTCCCGTTGCTGCTACCCAAGCATCTATTTGTCCATCGGTTTGCTGCCAGATTTCTTTGCCCGTAGTTTCATAATGCGCCTGACGATTGGCTAAATTATCAAACTGGTTTGCCCAAATAGCATTTTCCATTTCTGCTGCCAAACGCCCCGATACTTTGACGTAATTATCGGGATTTTTATAAGGTACGGCAGGTACTAAACGCACCTCAGCCCCTAAAGTTCTGAGCATGTCAATCTTTTCTTGAGATTGAGTTTCGGGAATAATAATCAGACACTTATAACCCTTAGCATTACAAATATGCGCCAAACCAATTCCAGTATTACCAGCAGTTCCTTCGACTACAGTCCCTCCAGGCTTTAACAATCCTTTGGCTTCGGCATCTTCAATAATAAACAATGCCGCACGGTCTTTTACCGAACCGCCTGGATTGAGAAATTCAGCTTTACCGAGAATTTCGCATCCCGTCTCTTCACTAAAGCTATTGAGGCGAATCAGAGGCGTGTTACCTACTGTGGCAACAAAACCGTTTTTAATATCCATATCTAAAAATTTAACTACTTAATTTTCAGATTACCTGAATTTGGCGATCGGTTACTAGGGCGAGAGACTGAGTGTGGCTAAGATCGAAATATAATATGTATGCTCGCATACTGTATAACAATACCAAAAAGCAAAGGGTAGGTAATACCCACCCCAATTGCTTATTTATTCTGTCCGCTTTTTTTGCTGACAGACAAACAAAGTTACTTGTCTGGTTGGGGAGTCATCCGTAGATAAGGTTTAATTTCAGTAACACCTTTGGGAAATTTTTGTTTGGCTTCCTCGGTAGGAATAGTGGGGGCGACAACTACATCTTCTCCTTCTTCCCAGTTAGCAGGAGTAGCCACCTGATAGTTATCAGTTAGCTGCAAAGAATCAATTACGCGCAAAACTTCATCAAAATTACGCCCCGTACTAGGAGGATAAGTTAGTGTTAGACGCAGTTTCTTTTGAGGATCGATTACAAAAACGGTACGAACCGTTACCTTAGCATTAGCATTAGGATGAATCATGTCATATAAATCTGACACTTTTTTATCCGAATCAGCCAAAATCGGATAGTTAACGTTAGTAGTTTGGGTTTCGTTAATATCGTTAATCCAGCCTTGATGAGAGTCGGTATCGTCAACGCTTAGGGCAATTACTTTGACATTACGCTTGTCAAATTCAGATTTTAATTTTGCTACTTCACCCAATTCGGTGGTGCAAACTGGAGTGTAATCTGCCGGGTGAGAGAACAGAACTACCCAGCTATCTCCCGCCCATTCGTGAAATGAGATATCTCCCATACTGGAAGCTTGAGTAAAATCAGGTACTGTATCGCCTAATCTAAGTTGAACCATAATTAGTTTCCTCCATTAATATTTGAGAAGCAGTCTTTTATTTTCCCACAAAACTATGTTGCTAGCCTATGGGCTTAATTCTTCTATTAACCCGATATAGCAATTTAAAATACTTAACAGATGCAGTAAAATTTAAAATTTAGCTTCTACTAATGATTTTATCTACTTAACTTTGTTTTCAAGTCGAGCAGATCAATAAATATACCAGACAATAACGAGGAAGACAAAAACTAGAATATTACTCTAAAAGAAAGAGCGATTTTGTTTACCCTGAAGTAAATACTGGAATAATGTCATTAATAGACAGAGGTAGTTGTGATGAGTAATAAATATCCCAAATTTTCGCTCTGGCGATCGCAGAATAGTCTGATTTTGCTAACCTTACTATTACCTATAGGTTGGACTATCACTCCCGACACTGCAATAGCACAAACATCGCAAGTAGAACAACTACCACCAAACAGTCCAACTAGAGAACAAATAGAAGCTGAAGCCGACCGCTTTTTTAGCCGAACCATAGCTCAATTTAATCTAATTATTTTAGTTACTTTAGCGTTATTGTTAACAGGAGCGATTATATCTTTATGGCTGTTGCGAAGAGCAGTAATTAGAGAGGTGGCACATCTTGTTAGTACCAATCTTGAGGAACTAGATGCCGCTAAGACTCAACTCAACGGCGTTACTAAAGATTTACAACAGATTTTAGAAAATGCTCGTCAAACTAATACTCGGTTGGAAGGCGAGGTAGAAAATTTTCACCAAGAACTAAATCAAGAACGAGAAGCTATTTCAGAACTACTCGCAAAATTCTCTGAAACTCATCAACAGGGATTAACAACTATCGACGGCGAACTTGGCTCTTATCGTCAAACACTAGCACAGCTAGAAACTGAAAGCGATCGCCAGTTAAAAGAATTACAAACCCATACTGAAGAACAAAGAGATCTGCTGCTGCAAAACTTAGCCAACTTGAGTTCCGAATTTTCTCCCAAGCTCGATTTGATTCAGGCAGAGGTTAAAGAAAAACAACAAACATTAGTTCGGGATTTAGAAACATCAGCCAGTGAGTTTGCCGAACGACTCATGCAGTTTCAAAAGGCAGCTGAGGAAAAACAAAATTCTATTCTTGAGAACCTGACTAGTCAAGCCTCTGAGTTCGCGCCTCAACTTGCCGATTTGCAAACAGAAGTTCGTCAACAGCAAGCTACTATCTTACAAGAGCTACAGCAAGCACAAACTACTTTTACAGAACAGTTATCCAAACTGCAATTATCGGCAAGACAGCAAAAAGATGAACTAGCACAAAAACTCAAACAGTTTAGTTCTCAATTAGCACCTCAGCTTACCAAACTACAAACCGATTTGCAGGAACAAAAGCAGCAGTTTCGGATAAATCTACAAAGTTCAAAAACGGAATTTACCAATCAATTATCAAAACTGCAAGCAACAGCACGTCAACAAAAAGATACTCTCGTAGAAAGTCTCAATCAATTAGAATCTAAATTTGCCCGACAACTTTCCGAACTACAAATTAGTAGCGAACAAAAAGTTCGTCAACAGCAAGAAGCCGCAACCAAAAATCTCGAAAATTTGGGGACAGAACTGGCTGCTAAACTATCAAATTCACAATCCCAAATCACTCGCCAGATCGACCGGAGTTTAGCCAATTTACAGCAACAAGAAAGGCAATTTAGCGATCGCCTGAATCGAGAAGACTCGGAAATTAAGGCTCGAAAAGAGGAAATACTAAAGAATTTAGGAAAATTGCAAACCGAACTGAAAGAACAATTTACGGCAGCGCGATCGCAAATACAACAGCAGCAAGAATCGATAGCGCGAAATTTGGAAACGTTACAAACCGACAATACCAAGCAGTTTTCGCAACTATACTCCGATGCTCAAACTCAAAAAGAAAAAATTCTGGCAGATTTAGCCGAGATTAATCCCCAGGATATTGCTGCCTCTGCCCTAACAGAAATCCAACAAAACTTACAAACTTTGAGTGAACCATTAGAACGACTGCAACAAAATCATCCTCAACTATTTGTCGATCCCGATGAGTTTATTCAACAAGGAAACCAGCTATTAGAGCAAAATGAATATCAAGAAGCGATCGCCCTATTCGATCGCGCTTTAGAACTCAAGCCAGACAGCTACACTGCCTGGAATCAGCGCGGTATTGCCTTGAGAGAGTTACAAAGATATGAAGGAGCAATTTCTGCTTTTAACAAAGCAGGTAGAATCGAACCAAATTTACCAGAAGCTTGGTGCAATCGCGGTATTACCTTAAGTCGAATGAAACGCTACCAGGAGGCGATCGCCAGTTACGATCGAGCAGTAGCGAGCGATCCCGAATACTATCAGGCTTGGGTAGATCGGGGGGTAGCATTAGGTATGTTGCTTAAACACGAACCAGCTTTCCAATCTTTCGATCGGGCAGTACAAATCCAGCCAGATAGTGCTGTAGCCTGGATGAATCGCGGTATGGCTTTAGAGATGCTAGAACGCTATGAAGATGCGCTGGCTTCTTTTGATAAAGCGGTAGAGTTAAATCCCCAATTAATCAAGCCTTGGAACTATAAAGCCAGAATTTTAATCGAGCAACAGCAATATGAAGAAGCTATAGCCAGTTGCGATCGCGCCTTAAAAATCCGTTCTGATTATGCCGTAGCTTACTACAACAAAGCAATCTGTTACGCTGCTTTAGATAGAGCCTCAGAGGCAGTAGATAATTTAAAGCAGGCGATCGCTCTTGATGCTAAATATCGCCAACAAGCTCAAAGCGATCCCTATTTTAAGAGTCTTGCTCAAAACGAAGTATTTAACAGCATTTTTTAAACTAAATTGTTTTGCTGTTGATTTAATTTTGTCCTGCTTCTACTCCATTATTCTCTTTTACCGTCAATGCCAAAGCAGCCATTCTTAAATATCGCGGTATTGCTTACAATGCCTAGACGCATAGTTTTGTTCTAGTGCTTTTACTCAATGCCAAAGGATAAGTAAGCTCTATTATTTATCCTTTAAAGGTTTCAGTAGCTAAAATCACTAAGGCATTAAGGATGGAAGCAGCAACGGCAGAACCGCCTTTTCTACCTGTAGTAAGAATCTGAGGAACTTTTAGTTCGGCTAAGGTACGTTTGGACTCTATTACAGATACAAAGCCTACAGGTACGCCAATAATTAGTGGCGGTACGGTTTGTAAGTTAGATAATTGTTCGCACAAAGCTAATAGAGCCGTAGGTGCGTTACCAATAATATAAATAGCTTGGGGATACTCTTGCCAACATTTGAGTAAACCAGTTTCGGTTCGAGTTCGACCGGCGATCGCAGTAGGTGCTAGTTCGATCGCGCTAACAATCGGATTATTAAAAGTCTTGCTAACCAAAGTCTGTATTCCCTGTTTTACCATTGTTACATCGGTAACAATCGGTGCTTGCCCAGAAATAGCCTCAATACCAGAGGCGATCGCTCCGTGACTGAATTTTAGTAAATTGAGAAATTCAAAATCTGCCGTAGCATGAATTACCCGCCTAGCGATCGCATATTCTTGCGGGTTGAGATTGTGTTTGCCAATTTCGCGATCGATAATGGCAAAACTTTGTTCTAGTATGGGATGGTTTAAGGTGTTTTTAGATAATCTCAACCGTTTTTTTGCTGCTAACTATTTAGTTTAAGGTTTACCGTTCATGGTAACTGCTGCCCAATCAGACTCGCGATAGTAATCTATCATAGTATCGAATTTACGTAGCTCTATCCGTTTGATGTCAAAAATTGATGGCTCGATCTTATCTAACAGGCGATCGTTCATCTGGGACAGAATTATACACAGTTGGCTACGATTGAAACTTGTGGGAATCTTGTCAAAATAGCCTAAAGTAACATGGGCGGTAAAATCGTATTGTTGTTCGATTCCCAATCCAATTAAACCAGAGTTTTGATACAGGGAACTACGTAAGTCAATTATTTGCTGGTAGCTATCGCGGTCTTTAGGTACCAAACAAGCCATAATTGCGCGAGGGCGAATTGCAACTCCCCATAACTGCCACTGAGAAGAAGTTTTTACTGAGGTTGAGTCTTTATATTGTTGAAAACTAAACTCAACCTGTTTTCTTAACTGCGATTCAAAATCAGCATTTTCTGCTACCGCTTGAAGATAATTATTTTCCCAAATTAAATCTGCTATTGTGACGTGAAAACTATCGGGCGGCAGGGGAACAAACAAATTTGATTCTAAAGATAACGATAATTGTTGCTGTAAGATTTCTATTTGTCGGTAAAAACTTTCATTAGCACCATCTTCTTGACCTGGAGGGGTGATAATACTGTAGCCAGGAAAAGAAGTAGCCTTGCCCTCAACAAATTTGGGTGACTGCTGAATAGTCTCCAGCTGTAACGAACAAGTAGCTGGAAGAGTTAGCCTAGCTACCCGATTGATGTAATCTTGATATGACTCGTCCAAAACTAGCCTCTCTTTAGTTAAGTTAACCAATATCAACAACTTTATAGGGTTTGAACCATTGGCTCTGTTGTCAATTATGCTTTTTATACTTATACTATTGTGCCTTGCAAGACAGTAATCGAACGATTAAATTACTCAAAAGCTGGGTCGATCGGCTAATCTAACCCAACTCAATACTAAGTAAGTGCAGTAGTTAAATAATATTAAATTTACGTAGACCGAAATATAGTCCGAGAGCAATACCTGTATACAGAAGCAAGATAGTCGTGAAATAGATTACGGCAGTCATGGGATGGGATTTCCTCTTTAAGAATATTGTTTATTTAAGTTATTTTACCCGATTGCTGCGTTTAAAACGTTTGAAACTGGTGCGATTGCGAAGCGTATGCCTTCGGACTTATGGCTTCTTTAATCTCTAGAAGTTTCTAGCGTTACAGTTAAGCATTGAAGCAAACATCGGTTATTTGAGAACAATATGGATAACTTCAAATATAGCTAGTTGCCAAAAACTCGATGGTAAATTAGTTGGTCGATGGTTAGAGTTTAATCCGCGACCGAACTAAGAAAACTATGAGTCAAAGAGAACTCGATACTATTAACAAGCTATGTGCTTGCATTGGGGTGATAATATCGCTGAAATGCAAGCTAATTTTGAAGCTGGATTTTCCCTGCCACCTGACCCCAAAAGTCTTCTATCTCAACCTTCCCGATCGCAAAATACTAAACACTAACCACAAACCCAACAAACTCGCTGCGGCAAACAAAACATTGCTGACAATCGATACTTGAGTCGTCGCCGAACCAGTAGAAATAATTGCTGCGCCCATAATTAATGAGCCAACTAAAATACTAAAAGAAAGTCGGTTAGCCGAATCTTCAATACTTAAAGACAGCAAATCGATTTCGCGAATTTTTAGATTCCATTTGAGTGTTTCTGAAGATAAACGGTCTAATAATAATTCTACTTGCCTGGGCGATCGCAAAGACAGGCTTTTAAGATCTAAACCAATACGCAGTAAGGTTTCCAAAGGACGCTCGCCAAACAGCTGACGGCGGAATAAATCTACCATTAAAGGTTTAATCTGATCGAGAAAGTTAACCTCTGGATCGAAGCCACGAGCTAAACCTTCTAAGTTGGCTAGAGTTTTGGCATACAAACCCATATTGCTGGGCAGGCGAATTTTGTTGTTGCGCGATACCTGCAAAACTTCATAGAAAGCCTGGCTAAAATTTATTTGCGATATGCTGCGATTATAATATTTACGCAACATGCGATCGTAATCATTGCTCAAGCGTTCTAAACTAACTGGCTGTCCGCCTTCGGCTAATTCTAAAGTCAACTGGCTACATCTTTTGGCATCCAAATCTACGATCGCCAGCAGCATTTCGGTTAAAATCTGTTGGGTACGGGGATCTAATCTGCCAATCATCCCACAGTCGAGTATTGCTACCCGTCCATCCTCTAAATAAAAAACATTTCCTGGATGGGGATCGGCATGAAAAAAACCATCGATATAAATTTGCTTGAAGAAAGCCCGAAACAAAAGCGTGGTAATTTCGTCCCGTCTGGTCGCTTCGTCTTTTTTCTCTGTCGGCGTTATTTTAGCTTGTAAAATAGGCTTTCCCTCTAGCCATTCGAGGGTCATCAACTTTGGCGTAGTTAGATCGAAATAGACTTTGGGAACGATGATCTGGCTGGCATCAAACCAGTTGCTCTCTGACAAAATGCGTCTTAACTGTTCTGTATGTTCGGCTTCAGTAGTAAAATTCAACTCTTTCTTAATTGCATCGGTAAATTCGTTAGCTAGAGCGACAATATCAAAATCTTTACCAAATTCGGTAAAAGAAACCAACTCTGCCAGACTTTTAATCAAAGAAATATCGCGATCTACTACTGTTTCGATCCCAGGACGCTGAACTTTGATTGCTACTTGTTGTCCGCCTACCAAAGTAGCGCGATATACCTGCCCGATGGAAGCTGCCGCTACTGGTTCGCGATCGATAGATGCAAATACTGCTTCTATCGGTTGAGATAGCTGCTGTCGGATGAGATTTTCTACCTCAATCCAAGGTGCGGGAGGAACATTTGCCTGTAGGTCGGTTAGCTTATCTACATAGCGTCCTGGTAAAATATCGGGACGAGTAGAAAGTAACTGTCCGAGTTTGACATATACAGGTCCTAACTCAATTAAGATATTTCGCAGCACTTCAGGAGAAGGTAAACGAGGCTCGTCAGCATTATTGCCAGTTAACAGCCTCCGCGCATAGTCCCAACCGTTACGAAATACTACTTCAGCAATTTCTCTCTGGCGAGAAGTGTTTTTGGTAAGAGCAAACATTTATTTAAAGAGTTCCAAACACTCTTGAGCTAAAATACCTTTGGTTACTTTGATGTTTTGAAAGCCTTTGGCAACTATTTCTTCGCAAGCAATATCGATTTGTTTTGACCCAATACCGATTAATTCTTTTATCGAAGCCCCAAAAACAATTTCCGATAAACCCGCCCAAACGCAAGCCGCAGCACACATCGGACAGGGTTCACAAGTAGTATAAAGGGTATAGCCTTTTAAGGCATCCAATGAATAAGAGTTTTTTTTGGTAAAGCTTCGCAAAACATTACTTTCTGCATGAGCCAAGACATCATTGTCGGTTTGGGAAGTATTATGTCCCTGAAGAATAATCTCTCCGTCTTTTACTAACACTGCACCGTAGGGCATATCGCCTTTTTTTGCCTCTTCAAGCGCTATACGCATAAAATCTTCATGTTTCACGATCTTTCTAGCTTCATTCCATGTTTACAAAAATTTACTAAATCCTAGCTTATTTTAAACTAGTTTTTGGCAATCGGTTTTTATTTAGATTTTGCTGGCAATAACCGCATAAAAAGGATCGCCGCCCATAACCCCTAACATTTGCCAAAGACTAGGAACTGATGACTTATGTACTACTGTTTCTGGATTGCTAAAGCCAGGAGCGGCTCGAAAATATTGCTCTACTAATCCAATTCGTTTAGTTTCCGTACTGTCTCGCCAAGCAGCGATCGCTTTTTGATAGAACATGCGATTGGAAAAGCTAATAATAACAATTCCCCCTGGCTTGAGAATGCGGAGTATTTCTGAAAACACTGCCTCTGGATACTGAATATACTGTACGGAAACTGCAATTAAGACCGCATCAAAACTGGCATCTTCTAAAGGTAGTTTGGGGTTTTTATTTAAATTTTGCACGAAATAGCTATCTAAACGAGGATTTTTAGCTAATTCCTCTTTATTTAATCCATGACCTTCAACATGCTCGAACTGCATTTCTGATGGCAGATGAGATACCCAGCTACTCATCAAATCTAGAATACACGTATTAGGTTGCAATCTTTGGCGATATAAATCGGTCAGGCGATCGATAAAACTGTCATCAACGTGAGTGACAAAGCGAGGAAGGGCATAAAAATCATTGTCGTTTGTATCGTCTAATTTAGACCTTTGCTCTGGTCTTAGCATCATTTTTTATGGCAATTGTCTAACTATCTATTATTTGATTATGACGAACTATTAAGCATATTTTTGAGTTATACGAGAAATTGCTCTTAATTGCCACTGCCGAAAGAAAAATCGAGAAATTATCATAGACTTAGCTAATAGCTTAGTTTAATATTTTGGACATGACCCAAATTAATATTCACGAAGCCAAGACTCATTTGTCTCAGTTACTGTTTCGTGCTGTTTTAGGTGAAGATATAATTATTGCTAAAGCTGGCAAACCTATTGTACGTCTCGTACCTATTGAGAAACCACTTGAAGACCGTGTTTTAGGTCAAGATGAAGGACTATTTACTGTTCCTGAAGATTTCAACGCTCCTTTACCAGAAGATATTTTATCTGCCTTTGAAGGTGGTACAATGGAATGAAAATTTTGCTTGACACGCAAATCTCTCTTTGGGCGTTAACAGAACCCAAACGATTGGGAAAACAAGCTCAGTCAATGTTAAAAAACAGAAATAATCAGCTTTATTTGTCTGCTGCTAGTTCTTGGGAAATTTCTATCAAAGCAGGCTTAGGTAAACTACCTTTGCCAGAAACGCCAGATATTCATATTCCAAGCAGAATGATGGAGCTTACAATTTTGCCCCTCAACATCGAACACCATCATACTTTCAAAGTTTTTTCTCTACCCCTACATCATCGCGATCCTTTCGATCGCATCTTGATTGCCCAAGCGATCGCAGAAAATTTTTATTTAATTAGTGCCGACGAACAATTTCGCAGTTATAGTCTCAATCTACTATGGGGTTTCGACTAAAAAGCTCTCTCTCTACTAAAAAACTCTAGGCGATGAGTTTAGTAATACGATTTTACATCATTCATTAACCTTGGGATAACCAGGAATAATCGAAGCCTGGTTAGGATTATCATCGGGGCGAGTATACCACCAAGCCCAGGCAATTAAAACAAATTGTAATGGTAGTCTAATAGCCTGAAACGTGTTACTAACGGGAATATTGGGAATATGAATATGATGGATTGCCATGTAGAGATTGGCAGGATAAACCGCAATAAATAATGACACCAAACCCCAGGCTGCTAATCTGCTAACTGGTGGAAACAATAGCCCTATTGCACCCAAAATTTCAAAAAAGCCACTAATATACACCATAGCGGCTGGATAGAGAAAAACGGGTGGAACTATTTTAATGAATGGTTCGGGTAGGACAAAGTGTAAGATTCCAACCACTAAAAGGCAAACAGCCAAAATAACTCTAAGCAGTTCTTTGTTAGATAAGATTAAGTTTTTCATTACGGTCAAAAAATCAATTGAAATACAAATTTATTTAAAACAGAGCGTTGAAGAAAATAAAAACTGAGTATATTTACTTAACATTACTATTCTCAACGGCAAGGGTTTCTCATAAAATTATGACATCACTAATTTCTTATCGAGCTTAGGAGATGATTAACTTGTGTGGATAGTAGAAAAAAAGTAGGTATATTTACTCACTATCTAACCGCTTCAGGTAAGCTGCAACCTGGAAAAGAAAAAGCTAATAAATTTAGCTCGCTACAGATGGCAGAGACTATGGCAAAAATACATGGAGGAACAGTTCGTCAGTTAAACAACAGTAATAGCAAAGATTGAGCAAAAAACGAATAATTGTGCCGTAGTGTACTTTGCTTTTAGCGACTAATATCTTGGTTTTGCCGACTGTAACGACAAGTGCGGATGGCGAGAATCGAACTCGCAAGGCGTGAGCCACACGCCCCTCAAGCGTGCGTGTCTACCAATTCCACCACATCCGCATCCTGGCGATTTCTAATCTATCATATAATTTAGTCTCGCGCTAAACTTTTTCTGAGCGATCGCTCAAAATAAGAAAACAAAAATACTGGTTTAAAATGGCAGCTTAGAATAATTTGCCAACATATCTGCTGGATCTTTAAAAATCTCCGAACATCCTGCTTCTCTTAATTCCTTTTCGTCAAAGCCACCACAGAGAACGCCAATAGTGTAGAGAGGAATTTTAGAGGCGGCGATCGCATCGTAAGGACTGTCGCCAACTACGATTACCTCTTCTTTGTCCATACCTGTTAATTTATCCAGTGCGGCATTAAAAATATCTGGTTCTGGTTTGGACTTTTCTACGTCGTCTGTAGAGGTGGCATGTTTAATTAGATCTTCAATATTTAGTAGTTGTTTATAATGTTCGATAGTTTCTTTTCTTGCCGAAGATGCCAAAACAATTTCTTTGCCGTCTTGTTCGATCTTCTCAAATAACTCTCTAACTTTAGGGAAAGGTTGCACCTTCTCTAAAAGATTTTCCTGGTAGTATTGTTTGCGATAATTAGAAATATCATCGTAATACTTTTCGTACTCTGATTCTGAAAGAAGCTCACCAATAATAAATTCGCTACCTTTACCAATTTGCTGGCGTAGCTTTTCAAAAGAAAAATCGTAACCGTGTTTTTTAAATGCCTCTACCCAAGCTTGGGCGTGGTAGTCAACCGAATTAACTAAGGTGCCATCTAAATCAAAAATTACTGCTTTAATCATTAAATTTTTTATTTATATCAGTTCATTTTCGATTACAACTCAATTTTCTTGTTTATTCATCGCCTAATAGCCAGAGATTAAGTTTTTGTTGGATGTTACAATATAGGATTTTCATTAATTAGTTGACAGAAGACTAGTGAGAGAGCGAATTACTTATTGCTTCAACTAAGCGCTCTATTTCCTCTGGTAGAGTTAAATAGTGAACGCAGGCACGTATGCAGTCGGGTTTAGCAATGGTTCTTAAGAAAAATCCTTGCTTTTCTAAAGTCTCAACTAGCTGTTGATGTTTGATGTCGGCTATTTGAAAAGAAACTAATCCTGCTTCGGGAGCGGTATCTTTTAAACATTCAACTCTGTCGATTTGCTGTAGACTCGACCACAAGTATTGACTGAGTTCGCAGATCGTCTGGTAACGCTGTTGGGTAGTACCCCAGGCTTGATGAACGGCGATCGCAGAACGCAATCCTTCATATTCGGGATATGCCGAAGTAGCTACTTCAAACTTTTGTCCGTCGCTTTTCCAAGCTTGGGGTTGTCCTTGTGAGTCAAGTTTTACCCCGCGCCAGCCAATAAACGTCGGCTGTAAGCTGTCAAATGCCGCTTCACTAATATACAGTCCACCAACGCCAGCAGCGCCGCAAAACCATTTATGACCTGTAAAAGCGTAATAATCTACCCCCGATTCTGGTAAATTTAAAGCCAAAGAGCCAGCAGACTGAGCGGCATCTGCTAATACTCTAATTGGTTTATTGTTAGTCTGATAGTTGTGACAAACTTCGACTATTTCTTTTAGGGGTAATACCTGTCCCGTATTCCACAGTAAATGGCTCAACACCACCAAACGAGTATTGGCAGTTAAATACTGCTCGATAACTTCTGTAGCGTTACCTCGGTTGAGAGTGTCTAAAATCGGACAAATAGCAACTTCTACTTGAAAACGCCGCGCAATTTCTTCAACCGTAGCGATAACTCCAGGGTGTTCGCAGTCAGTCATTAACAGGCGATCGCCAGGCTGCCAATCGATACCCCACAGAGCGATATTACAGCCTGCGGTAACGTTTTCGGTAAGGGTAATAGTTGCGGCTGTAGTTCCTAATTCCTCAGCTAATGATTCGCGCAACCATGTCGATCTTTGAATCAGCCAGGCATTAATTTTGCCCGAAAAAGGTCCTACTTCCTGAATGTATTGATGGGTTTCTAAAATCGCCTCGATCGCAGCTTGAGGCATTGTACCCTGACCGCCAAAATTAAAATAAGATTTATTTTTTAGTCCTGGAAATTGCTCTCGGTGTTTTTTTAAATCTATTTTGGCTAAACTATTAATCATAAAAGTAGCGTGGTAGCGAACCCTTGTTAGTATATCTCGACTTGGAGAAGACAACAGCAGTTAATCATCGACAGGTAAAAGATAAAACATTGACGTGGCAACATTGTGCTTGGTATCGATAGGTAAAACAATGCTGCTAACAGATTATCTTCTGCTCAATTACAAACGCTGTAGCCGCCGTACTTTTTTAGATATTTATGGCGATTTTGCTGTTCGCGATCCCGAAAAAGAATTTTTACTCAAACTAAAAAGAGAAAATCAAGCTCACATACGTCAGATCTTAGCGGCGCGATCGCAAACCTATCGACAACCCGAAGTATCGCGGCATAATTGGCAACTCAACTTTCAACAAACGGTTGCTTTAATGGCACAAGGAGCAGATTGTATTTATGGTGGTATGTTGGCTCTTAATTGGTTGGAGTGGCAGGATATTACCATTAGAACCAATCGTGAAGCAAGATTCACTATCGATTGGGAAAGCATATTTGGCAGTTTAACTTTTTTAGCTGCTCCTTCTCTATTGCTCAAACAGCCTGGATACTCAAAATTTGGTGATTGGCAATATATACCAGTAAATATAAAACTCGGTCGTCGTCCTAAACCAGAATATAAGCTAATTGCTGCTTTTAACGGACAAATTTTAGCAGCTATACAAGAAGCGATTCCTACTGAATCTCGATTAATTTTGCGCCAAGGTGATGAATACAACGTCAGTTTAGAGTTTTGGCAACCAAAAATGCAGATGACCGTAGCTGATTGTTTGCAAGTATTAGCCGAAAAAGCCAAACCAGAAGTATTTATATCCCGACAAAAATGTAATCTCTGTCATTGGTATAGCTACTGTTACGCTACGGCTCAAGCTCAACAGCATTTATCTCTAGTTCCTGGCATTACTCCCAAACGCTATCAAGATCTAAAAGAGTTTGGGGTCAATAATTTAGAATCTTTAGCTACAGTTTCACAACATCAACTTCAAGAGATAGTCGGTAGCGATATTGCCGATCGCCTAAGACAACAGGTAAGAGCGATTATCGAAGGGCAAGCGATAGTTAAATCTAGCTACAATCGTCACCAGCTTTTGCTTCCTACAGCAGAGATCGAACTGTATTTCGATATCGAAGCCGAACCAGAACGCCAAATTGACTATTTATTGGGAGTGTTAATAGTCGATCGCGATCGAAACCAACAGCAATTTCACGCTTTTTTAGCTGAAACTACTCAAGACGAAGGAAAAATTTGGCAGCAGTTTTGGGATTTTGTCTCTTTATATCCAGATGCACCGATCTTTCATTATTCCGAATATGAAGTAGATACCGTCAAACGTCTGGCGAGACTATATGGAACGCCGAAAACAGAATCTAAAGCTTTACTGTCTCGCTTTGTCGATTTACATCAGCAAATTATGAACTCGGTAGTTTTTCCCGTAGAAAGTTATTCTTTAAAATCTTTAGCCAACTGGATTGGGTTTGACTGGCGTGACACTGAAGCTAGTGGCGATATTAGTGTCTGTTGGTATGATAGTTGGTTGGCTACGGGCGATCGCGCTTGGTTAGAGCTTATTTTACGTTACAACGAAGATGACTGTCTGGCTACCTATCGGCTTAAAGACTGGGTGGTAAATTTTTTAGCTTTGCAGACAAAAATTTATTGATAGCAATACCAAGCTACTTAATTTAAAAAATCGGCGTTGGTAATTGAATGTATGACACACAAAATGTTTTTGTTCGTAGCTCTAAGCTCTAAGCTTTAAGCTTGTTCAATTCAATTAAATCAACTCGTTACTTAAAAATCATACCTTGATTCACCAACGCCAAAAAATCGAGCCATTTTTTGTAATTACTACCCGCAGTTAGCAGTTGTTTGTAGTCTTCTCGAACAGTTGTCCAATCACTGTAACCTTGCTCAACGCCATCAAGATCGAGATATATAGCCGTACAAAGTTATGTTAGGACATATCAGTTATTACCTCGTAGGTAGTAGGTAGTAGGTAGTAAGTAGCAATTAAAATGTCCTAACTTTAATACGTAATGCTATATCTGAAAAATATTACCTCGCACATCATCTGAAAGCTCGTCATACTTTCTCACGAGAAAATATAACTCGCTGAATAATTTGCTGTGTTTGGGTTGTACAAATCTTCCCTGTTCGGGCAAAAGAGTCGGGTGTACTTTTGCTAACTTGGCAATTACAAGCCGCAACGAAATTTCTATATTTTTAGAACCTGAAACCGTATCTAATAGATGAATGATATTTAGAGGATGTTTACTTGTAATTGTTGATAATTCAATCATCCATTGCGAAGGGCGATCGCTTAATAATGATAACGGCATTGAACGATAATAATACAGTTGTCTTTGACTTGGTAAATTAGGCGATGTTCTTGATTGATGCGACGCGACCACAGCCCCGACATATCAAATTTAAGGGGTTCTGGTTTACCGATTCCTTTAAAAGGAGTTCTTTGTGTATCTTTAATTAATTGGTTGATGCGTTTGAGTATTTTTTTATCTGCTTTCTGCCAATACAAATAGTCTTGCCAAGCATCATCTAGAAACATAATGTCCATAGATATTTACTTAGCACTCTCATTCTTATCTTCATCAATTAATTCTCGTTGTTGATATTTACCTTCTTTTAATTGTTCTAATCCTTTATAAAGACGTTGGGCGTTTTTAGGGCTTCTCAGTAAGTACATGGTTTCTTCAATGGCGTTGTAATCTTCTAGAGACATCATGACCACTGGGCTTTCTGACTGACGAGTAATAATAATTGGACTATGATCGTCACAAACTTGATTCATTACTGAGGTAAAGTTTTTACGGGCTTGAGTATAGGTAATCGCATCCATAATTATGATTTTGATGATTTTATTTATTGTAACCGTTTGAGTACGTAAACAGTCAATCATCTACTAATCTTGTCTTGCCAGTTAGCAATTCCTCCATCATTCCCTACTTAATGGTTTTTTATGACATTACGCAATTACATTACAAAAATAATTTGTAAGCTGGGTTTTGGCTTTCATCCCAATAACGATAACCCATGCGATCGAGAAAAGTTTGCCAGTCAGGAATTTCTTCAGGAGATACCTGTACGCCAATCGCAATTCGTCCGTAGTCGGCACCATTGTTACGGTAATGGAATAAACTGATATTCCAATTAGGACTCATACGGTTGAGAAACTGAATCAATGCCCCTGGTCGTTCGGGAAACTCAAAACGGTATAATAACTCGTTGTCTGCTAAAGTCGAACGTCCGCCGACCATGTGACGCAAATGCATTTTAGCTAGTTCGTCATCGGTTAGATCGATCGCCTCAAAATCGTTGGCAGCAAAAGTAGCGGCAATGCTATCGGCATCAGCACGGTTTTCAATTTGAACGCCGACAAAAATATGCGCCTGTCGCTCGTCGGCAATGCGGTAATTAAACTCAGTCAGATTGTGTTTGCCGAGACACTGACAAAATTTACGGAAACTACCCCGCGCTTCGGGGATGGTGACGGCAAAAATTGCTTCGCGTCGTTCGCCTAACTCCGCCCTTTCGGCGACAAACCGCAGGCGATCGAAGTTCATGTTCGCCCCACAGGCAATTGCCACTAAAGTCTTATTTTTAATTTGCTCTCGTTCCACATAGGCTTTGGCTGCTGCGATCGCCAATGCTCCCGCTGGTTCTAAAATAGAACGAGTATCTTCAAAAACGTCTTTAATTGCCGCACAAGTATCATCTGTGTCTACCAAAATAATCTCGTCTACATACTGTTGGCAGAGACGAAAAGTTTCTTCTCCTACTTCTCTTACCGCTACACCATCGGCAAACAAACCTACTTGCGGCAAGCCGATTCTTTGTCCTAGTTGTAGAGAACGAGACATAGCATCTGCATCTACGGGTTCGACACCAATAATCTTGATTTCTGGACGCAATCTTTTAATGTAAGCCGCAATGCCACTAATCAAACCACCGCCACCAATAGCGACAAAAATTGCCTCGATCGGTTTTTGATATTGCCGTAAGATTTCCATGCCAATTGTCCCTTGTCCTGCAATTACGTCGGGATCGTCAAAAGGATGGATAAAAGTTAAATTTTTTTCTTGGCATAGCTGTTTGGCGTAAGCACAGGCATGATCGTATGTATCGCCATGTAAAACTACGTTGCCACCTCTAGCAATTACCGCCTTCACTTTTACCTGGGGTGTAGTTACGGGCATGACAATAATTGCAGTAGTTCCTAATTTTTTTGCTGCCAGGGCAACTCCCTGAGCGTGGTTTCCTGCTGAAGCGGCAATTACTCCCTGTTTTAAAAGATCGGCAGGTAAATGTGCCATTTTGTTGTAAGCACCCCGCAGTTTAAAAGAAAACACCGACTGCATATCTTCCCGTTTGAGCAACAGTTTGTTGTCTAGTCTCGCCGATAAATTTGGTGCGTATTCTAGAGGAGATTCTTGCGCTACTTCATAAACACGGGCGGTAAGGATTCTCTCCAAATAGTCGGAGTTCATTGGCGGAAAGGGTTTTAAAGATAGAAGCTAGAAATTTAATTTTACTATAAAGGACGTTATGTGCGATCGCGCCCGATCGAAACTTAATTTTGCAAAGATTAGTCAATCATTGTTCCACGAAAAAATCGCAGTGCCTTCTTACCTTTGTACCAAGTTTCTTCATATTCTACTTGATAGTCTTGATATGCCTCTTCTTGTATGAAGCCTAATGCTTTATCTAAAC